>JANQEB010000168.1 GCA_028278605.1 Candidatus Gastranaerophilales bacterium | reverse complement strand
TCAAATTGCTAGGATAATTTGCTGACAAGGTTTTTACCTCCTCCGTTACATACCTAACAATATTTTGACCTATTTCTTAATACTTTTCAGATGACCTCTCAGGATGACGTAAAATACAAAACAGATGTAAAAACTTTTTGTTTGTTCCTTATCACCAGGGCGGACTTGGTAAGCAATTTAAGAAAATTTTTGCAGCACATGTACCTGAGTAGTTACTTCTTAAGTTGACGAAATTGGCAGGCGGGTTCTTAAATTTGCTTATCTACAAAAATCCCTGAAAATGCTTTTGAATTTGATAAAATATTGATAAGATCATCCGGGGCTATTGTTTCAACCACGTTTCCGGTTGCGGCATCTACCATCTCAACCATTTCTATTGAGGAATTGAACCTTACGTTATACTTTTTAGTATTTTGCAAACGTTTTTTAATTTTTTCAGGATCGTTTTCCTCCTGCTCCTGCTCATTATCAGAAGTATCCCTGCCCTGGAGATCACCTTCCCGGTCTTCTTCCTGCTCGGAATCCGCCTTGGTTTTCTCTCCTTTACCGGGTTCTTTTATCATTTTTTGAGCTTCAACTTTAGAAGCAGCTTCTGCCTGAGCAGTTGCCTCAGCAGGGCTTACGCCCTGAAACCCTGTGTTTTGAAATGATACGCCTTCAATTGGCATTATATTCTCCTAATTCCTTAATTAATCTTACAGGCTAAGCATTGCCAGGAGCAAATTAGCGTTTAAGTGTGTTATTTGTGCTGCCTGGCTTTTTTGAGGATATTGTTTTATATCCTCGACTACAGAATTTTTTAAGTTTTCAGCCTGCTGCTCCACTGTTTCCACCGGGTTGGAATTACCGTCAAGTCTTAATTCTACTGTGCTGTTTATTTCTTCTCTTAATTCATGCTGCAACTCAGCCAGTTGTTGCTGTTTTTCATTGACCTGTAGCCTTAACTCACTTATTCTTCCGGCGGAACCTTCCTGTTCTTCATCTGTTTCGGATTCCTGCCCTGATGATTCCCCTGTTACTGACTGCTCTTTGGGAAGTAGCTCTTCAACTGTTTTTTCCGGCTTTTCCGTTTCAGCGGGGTCCGGCTCTTGCCCGGGTTCTTCCAGCCCGGCAAGTTCTTTGTCAACTTCATCTAATGCCTGTTTCTGGACTTCAAGGGCATTATATTCCTCCTGGAGTTGCTCAATTCTCTTTACATCATCACTCTGGTTTACGGAAGATTCTTTTTCAAACACGTCATTAATTTCAGGCTCTTTATCTTCCGGGCCTGAAATTTCCTGGTTATTATTTGGCTTTTCTAACGTCCCTGATTTAATAAACTCGGCTTCAATAGCATTGAGTGCTCCTGAAATGCCGATGTCATCCCTGGCTAATGACATTTTGATCACTCCAAAATAAATAAACTATTGAGTTTTTTTAAATTTAAATAAAAATATCCTTGTACACTATTATACAAAATATTTATACCCTGATTAGTTTATTAATAAACGTAAAGTATATCTATTATTAATATATTTTTACATGTTTTAACAATTCACTTTATAAAATTTATAAAAATGTTTTTAAAAGTATTCATTTTATATCCAATAAACTCAAGTTACCGCCTATAAAAAATTCATTATTTTACATTACAAAATTTTTTCAAAATGTATACGGATTAGAAAAGGCGGAGCCTTTTCATTCCTTTAAGGGTGAGGCGAGCGGGCATTTTGAAAAAATTTTGTAAGTCGCAACTTGAATTCTAATAATAAGAAATTTTTCCGAGAATTTTTTTGTGAGTTGCCCCTGTACATGACGGAATGTTGTTAAAAATCCTGTAATAAGCTGCATAAGCAAGCATAGCAAAGGCAATAGCCTCCTTAAAGCGGTCAGGAATTCCAAAATCCTCATGCCGAAGCATTTTAATTTTATTTCCGAGAAGAGTCCTGAGCATTCCTGTCAGCAGCGGGTTAAAAACCCCTCCTCCTCCTATAACTACCTGGTCAAGTCCGGTAACAGGAAATATAAAGTCTTTATAGGCATTATAAATTGTGTTTGCAGTAAGTGCTGTAACTGTTGCCATTATGTCATAAGGATTTTCCGGGGCTGAAGAGAGAAAATTCTCTATATAAGATGGTGTAAATAGCTCCCTGCCGGTAGTTTTAGGAGGTTTTTTAGTGTAGTAAGGCTCGTTTAATAGTTTTTCAAGCCAGTTTTCATCTATTTTTCCCCTGGCAGCAAAAAGTCCGTCTTTATCGTAGCTCCGGTTAAAAAACTTGTTTGCGCAGTAATCGATAATAACGTTACCCGGTCCGGTATCAAAGGCAAAAGACTTGATCCCGGGGCCAACAACAGTAACATTGCCCATTCCTCCGATATTTTGGACTGCTCTTGTCTTATTATCTTTCTTAAAAAAGATTTCATCGGCAAAACTAACAAGCGGCGCACCTTGTCCGCCGGCTGTAATGTCTGCTGTCCTGAAGTCAGACACGGTTGTAACCCCGGTCCTTTCCGCAATCACAGCTCCTTCTCCAATTTGGAGGGTGCTTTTCCTGTTTAATCCATTTATAAAGTCATCTTCAGGCTTATGAAAGATTGTCTGGCCGTGTGAACCTATTAAATCAACTTTGTCAGGGGTTAAACCGGCTTTATTAATAACATCAAGGGCTGCCTGAGCAAAGCATTCGCCCAACGCAAAGTTCATCCAGCATATTTCTTCCGGGGATGAGCAGTTTTTAAAAATTTTAAAAAGAACCTGTCTAATCTTTTCAGGGAAAGGGTATTCAGTTCCTTCTACAAATTCTGTTGAAAAGTCAGGATGAATTCTTACAAGGGATGCGTCAATTCCATCAGCTGAAGTTCCTGACATAAGGCCTATTACCAGCTTTGTTTCAGGAGTATTAGCCATTTTTATTCCAGAATTGTATCCAGCATTCCTGATTCTTCTTTGTCCGCCTTTTCAAGCATCATATAAATAAGATAAGCGCCGAGCGCAACAGCTTTGGGGTCCAGCTCGGTTTTGCTTGCAGCGTCAATTATTGCAGCATTGACCTCCGGGTTTTCCTCTTTAACATAATGAATCATCTTTTTCCTCCAGGAGTTTACGTCCTGAAGAGCTTCATCCACCACGTCTGTTCTGGTCTCTTCACCGATTAATGGTAGCACTCTTTTAACCTCTCACTTGTAGATATTTAATTTTATATTACAGATTCTTAAAATTCATGTCAAAATTTTAAACAAAATTAATTTATTAGTTGGAATTAAATTTTAAATATTTTCCGGTTTGAATAAAATACTCGAATTGCTAAATAACTCGAATCTCTAATTGCATACATGCAACATTTGCCAAAACCCACCCACAGCCACCCTATAGGTGGAAAAGAGGCTCCGCCTCTTTTCGATTCTCTA
>JANQEB010000167.1 GCA_028278605.1 Candidatus Gastranaerophilales bacterium | reverse complement strand
TCAAATTGCTAGGATAATTTGCTGACAAGGTTTTTACCTCCTCCGTTACATACCTAACAATATTTTGACCTATTTCTTAATACTTTTCAGATGATCTCTAAGTAAATTTAGCCGGATAAATTATGTTCATTTTTTAGTTTTATAATGATCTAAAAAATAACCGATAATATTATTTATGTAATAAGGAACTTTTTTATCTATAAGTTTCGCTGGGATAAACTCGGCGAACACTGATTGAAGGGGGGTTCGGGGGCGTAGCCCCTGATTTGAACGCAGCGTTAGGAGTGTTACTATCTTTCGTATTTCACTATAAGCAGAGCGAGCTACGTTTTTCTTTTCTTTGGTTCTGTTTCTTTTCTTTTTGCGGCAAAAAGAAAAGAAATGAACAAACTAAAATTCAAACAAATTAATTCAAAAGCTACATAAATAATATTATAGGACTTGATTCTCTATTTATATTTATCCAACAAAATTAATTTAACTGAGTACTGATAATACAACAAATAAATGATCACAGATCCCGGAAAGTTTACTAATATTTTATTAAAATCTGTAAAAAACATCTTTATTAAAATGTAATCCTATTTAAAGCAGGAAAGAAAGATGAAAGTTGCTAAAAACGATTCCGAGCTAAAAATTAAATATATCAGCAGAAAAGAAAAGAGTGAGATTTCTAACTCAATAACAAAAAACTGGACTGATCAGGCAATAAGGTGTTATTTATCAAATTGTAATTGCACGGACTGCTCTGTTGCAAAAGGAAATTACTCCTTTGTATGCCAGATGCCTTCTGTAATTGAAATTTTACTTGAGCAAATCGGCCCGCCGGAGCAAAACAAGATTAATAAGCTTTTAGCTTAACCCGTCAACCGGGCGCCATCTTAAAGACTGATGCCGCTATTTGTAATTCCCGGCCTTTAATAAGGCGTGGGAAGTTTTGGCGTGTTTAAAAATTCTGAACCGTGGTTTAAAGACAATGTGAATTTTTTTTTAACCGGGCGCCTTGCTTTGCAAGGTGGCTCAGGATGAGGCTCCCAGGGGGATATGCAGTGGAAATAAAAAGCAAATGTTAAGAAATATTTCATATTTGGACAAATTTTTAAGAAAAGCGCAATTTTGAGGTTTTATAAGTTTTTATAAATGTAAGGAAGTTTATGGTTAGAAATGGTTAATTACTCAGGAAGTCAAAGCTACGTTTTAAAAATGTAAAAATTTTAACAACTTAATCAGTCATGCAAGTTTTTTAACTTGATGAATACCATGTAGAAAAATTTTGGGAAGAAAAATAAAAATTCCGAAAGGGAGGTTAGTTTATGTCAATTCAATCAGATTATTTAAGTCCTATCGGGGGTCTGGCACAAACTGGACTTGTTGGTACCGCAGCCACTGCAGCAGCAACAAGTGGAGCACAAGTAAAGGCAGTGCTTAATGCAACTACTGCTCTGGAGACTGCACGTGCTGGTATAGCAGATGATGTTTTGAGGGGTTTAACTGATGCCGCAAAAGCTACTGCACAAGAAACATTCCAAAAGGCCGAAACAGCACATAAAGCAGCAAGTAATGTCCTTTCAAAAAGTTGGTCCTCATCAATAGCTTGTTGGTTTGCCAAACCGTTTGAATTTCTTGGCAGTTGGGGTGAAACATTAACAAAATACTCTACGGAGTTAGCAAAAAAGGCTGGACCTGATACTATAAAAGGAATTGCCAATCAGGTTGGTAGTACTGCTGCAAAGTGGGGTTCAAAAACACTAGAATACCTGGCTAAAGTTCCTAAATTGCCGTTTATTGGTGGTGCTATTGAAGCAGTTATCCAAATACCTCAGGTATTTCAAGGATTTGGCGAAGGCCGAGGGGGCGCTGCAATTGGTAATGCCGGTACAAGAGTCGCTGCAACTGCTGCTTCTGGCTGGGCTGGTTTCAAGGCCGGTGCATTGCTAGGAACAGCAATAGGTGGTCCTATAGGTACAGTTGTCGGTGGTGCTGCTGGTATTGCAATCGGTGTAGCAGGTAGTTGGCTTGGCGGAAAAGTTGCTGATGGTTTTTGGGGAACAAATAAAGGCAATGCAGCAGCAACTGCATCAAGTTCTTTTGGCTCCCAGGCCACACAATCTTCTCAACTGAGTAATAAAGAGCTTAGAGAGCTTGCGATGCTGGCTTCAATGGACCCATACGGAATGGACTCAGGCATGTTCGGATAGATAATTAAACATTAACGCTCTCTTTCATATAAAATAAAAAATCCCCGGTTAATCACCGGGGCCTTTTTATTTTATAGTGGTCTTATAAAAAATGACAGCTTGAGGATTAAAATCGGCAGCATTTTAATATTATGCCGCTTTATAGAACTCTCTTAGTTCCCCGGGCAGCATCATTGCTATTTCATCGCTTTCACCTGTGCTTATTAACTCTTTTAATGTATGAAACACAGCTATTGTTATGGATTCAGCATGTATAGGCAGCCCTTCTCTTTTTATCTCATTATCTACCAGGCTCATAAGCTCTATTTTATGCCTGTATTTAAGGCGTTTTCCTGACAGCCTGAAGAAATTCGGCGCCCATACCCTGTTGTTCCACATCCTTCTGAGGTCTTCCGGTAACTGCGCTGCTACGTCAGACTGCTCCTGCTCGGTCAGGCGGTAACTTAACAGGCTGAAAACAATCTGGATTCCTCTTTCGGCAGTACTTTTGTCTTCGATACCAGCTTGTTCCATTACTTTTTTAATAAAAATATCTTTATTCATCTTCATGGTTTTTACCTCACTTAATTCCGGATTTAAGCACAGTATAGCCACCCGGGCAATATACTTGCATTCGCTAAAAGAGGGGTTTTTATAAATTGACTATCAGAAACCTGGCCTATATAAAAATTTTATCGTGTTTTCTATACTGTTGTGCTGTATATGGGAGTAAGTAAATTGAAAGGTTTTAAAAAAATGAAAAGCAAGACAAAATTATTTATTGTAACCTTTGCAGTATTTGGTGTTTTATTTGGGTTCAGCACTAAAACCCTTGCGCAATCAAAAATTGCGCTTGTTGACATGGTCCAGATAGTCCACAATTACGACAAAGCAAAGCAGGCCCAGGCAGAACTGCAGGCTAACCAGGCAGAACTTAACAAGATGATCACAAACGCAAGGCAGGAAGTGAAAAAAATAAAAGGAGAAAATAAAAAAAAGGAACGCGAAAAAACACTTACAGAAAACATTATGAATAAAAGCAAGCTTTTCAGGGAGAATTTCTCTAAAAAATGGCAACAGGTCCAAAGTGATGTTTTAGTAACAATCAAACAGGTAGCAGACAGGGAGAAGTTTGACCTTGTAATGGACAAGCAAACCGTGATTGCAGGCGGGGAAGACATTACCCAGAAGGTTTTAGCTGAATTAAAGAAATAGCAGGTTATTTAACTCAAGAGGCGGCGGCGAAGCCGCCGCCTCTTTTTTGCAGATTTTTAGAAATTCCATCCGGCTATAGTTATTTATACTAATAAGGTTTACAACCGGGCTTTGGTCTAAAAAAAGCCTGGTTTTTGGTGTAAATATATGCTTATTATTGCCGTCCGGATAGATTGCCACGTCAGGATTTTTTAATTATACTAATATTACTCAACCGGATATTGTCGAAAAAATCCCTTCTCGCAACGACATACGGTATCTTGATTATTTTAAGGGAACTCTATAAGCATATTTACAATGCCCACGTAGTTCAGCAGGATAGAACGTCGCCCTCCTAAGGCGGATGTCGGGAGTTCGAATCTCTCCGTGGGCATTAAAATTTAAAGCGTCAATTATTGCAGCAGTCTTAACGCCTCTTCAAGAAGCTGCTTATTTGTGCTTATAAGCTTACTTGTCATTTCCATCTGCATTTTTGCCTGCTGGTAAAAGGTGATATTGGATTTCAGGTCTGTATTAGACATCTCAATAAGCCCGCTTCTTATTTCACCCCTGCCGACAACAGGTTTCCCGGACTCGTCATTTTCTATGAAATAGCCCGGTTGTGTCTGGGTCAAAGCCGCACAGTTGTGGAAATTCATAACCGCCACCTTATAAAGGGGGACCTTTATTTTACCGTCATCGGCTTTTCCGTATAAAACACCGTCGCCTTCAATTTTGAATTCCTCGTATTTGCCCAGATACTTGCCGTTACCTGGGTCAATCCATAATTTAATGTCAACTGTAGGGACCATAGCAAGGTTGTCTTCGGCTTTTGACATTGTAGGGTCAGCATAAGACGGGGTTCCTGACTGGATTTCCCCCTTGTCATTGAGGATATAGCCCTGAACCGTATAACCCTCTTTTGTCCTGTATACACCCTCAGCGTCAAATGTGAATTCTCCAAGCCTTGTATACATAACCTCTCCATCAGGCCTTTTTGTCAGAAAGTAACCCTGTCCTTCAAGGAAAATGTTCTCATCAGAAGTTCCGGGCCTTGATTTTCCCTGGCCTACTTTTGTTCTCAGGTCATCAAGCTGCGCACCGTCAAGAAAATTTTTGAATGTGGAGCGGATTTCCCTGTATCCTGGCGTGTAAATGTTGGACAGGTTAACTGTAATCTGGTCCATCCATTCCTTTGTAATTGCCTGCGTATTAATTGCGGTAATAAAGGAATCTTTCACTTTTTCCCTCCTTTATTTTTTTTATCTTTTTGCCGGTTGTCTCTATAAACGATTTTTTCGTAGGGGATTCCCTCGGAATCAAGTTTATTCTTTAAATTGGGGATATTGTTTCTTAAAATATATTCCATTGCGGTATTATTAGAAATAAATTCCGCTGAAAGGTTTCCCTGGGCATTAACCCGTAAAATCACAGAGGAATCTCCCCTGAAATCAAGACGGATAGGTTTTTGTTGCTTGTGAGAATACTCAATCAGGTTAAATAACCCTTTTGAAAAATTCAGGCTCTTATATGAGACCTGGTTATTATTATTAACGCTCATAAGGTTAACCAGTGAATCCCTGGTGTTGGTGTCATTTATTGTGATTTCATTTTTTTCGGCGCATAGTTTGAAAAATTCAATGTCATCCCCTGAGAGTGAGTTCATATTTATTTTATAACCTTCATTTACTCCATGCAGCTCTTGTGAGTTCATAAACAGTCTAATATCATTAATGCTGCCCATTTTTACCGGGATTCGGTCTTTTAGCGCAAGTTCCTGAAGGCTTTTTACCAGGTTTTTTCTTGCTTCTATAAGCTGTGCCTGTGCAGGTACGTCAGAAACCGCCTGTTTTTCAGGGTAATCCATCATACTGATAAGTTTTTCATCTTCCTGCAACTGCGACATAGTCCCTTCAAAGTCAGGTAGCTCCAGCTCAAAAGAAAAAGCCCCGGCTGAATCCAGCGCTGTATTATCAAAATCAAATAGACCCGGTGGAGAGATTTCCTGGCTTTTAATTATCATTTAATAGCTGCCTTTCTTCTTCTGATAGTTCTTCTGTAATTTTTTGCTGCATTTTGGCGAAATATTTTTGGCCTGCAACCTCATCAAGCCGCTTCATTTCAGCTTTTTTTTCTTCTTCTTTATAAAGCTCGTGGGCTTTTTCCTTGTGTTTTTCTAACACATTTACTTCTTTTTCCATTTCCTTTAGTTTTTCTTTTTCTTCTTCCAGGCGCCTGATTGCTTCTTGTTTTTCTTCTTCCAGCTTTTTTATTACTTCATCAATGTGTTTTATGTAAGTGTCGTAAGTTTCCATCATTGTATGCTCGGCTGTACGCATGGTTTTTCTCAGAAGGGTAATGGTATTTACGTTTTTATCGATCTCGGCCTGAATCCTCAGTACTTCGTTTTGAGCTTCCCTTACCACATTGATTTGCTCATCTCTTCTTTGGATTCTGTACTTCAGTACTTTTTCCAGCCTATACTGAAACGGCACTATGAAACCTCGTTATAATTCACCATGGTAATTTTGAGGGATTTTTCAATTTGATATAACCTCCAGGAAGATGAATAACTTGAATTGTTAATTAATTTTCCTTATGTCATTGCTTCGCCCGCCCCGCCCATGGCGGGTACCGGGCCCGCAATGACAAATCACCTATTTTTATACCGCTACCCTAGATTTTAATGATGAATTTTTAGAATTCTACGGGTTTGTAAACTTTTTCGTGGCTACCTGTTCTGCCATTGCCCCAAATGCAAAGTTATAGTTTTTAACGTCTTTAAACCCTTTTTCTTGAAAAATTTTTACAAGTTCTTCCTGGGAAGGAAAGCTCTTTGCGGATTTTGGCAAGTACCTGTAAGCTTCAGGGTTAGCTCCAAAGATTTTTCCTAAAAGGGGGACCAGGACGAAAAAATAAAACCTGAAAATACTTCCGAATAAGCCTTTTGGTTTTCCTGTATCAAGACTGGCTACATAACCGTCTTCTTTTACAACTCTTTTTATCTGGTCAATCCCTGCTTGCAGGTCTTTGAGGTTTCTTAGCCCAAAGCTTATAAAAACAGCATCAAAAGAATTGTCTTCAAATGGCAGGTTGATTGCGTTTGCAAGGGTAAAGCTAATATTTTCATGAGTTTTAGCCCTTTTTTCAGCAATTTTTAGCATGTTTTCCGAGAAATCAACAGCACTCACCTGAATTTGCCTGTCAAACATTTCTGAAACCAAAAGCGCGATATCACCTGTTCCCGTGCATAAATCAAGTACTTTCATGTCCTTTTTTAAAGGAACGTTTTTTATAGCCTGGTGTTTGATAAATTTGTGAGTGCCAAGGCTTATGATATTGTTCAAAAAATCATATTTCTTAGCGATAGAATCAAACATTTCAAGCACTTCTGATGTTTTTTGCGCTTCAATTATTGACTGTTCAGCTTTCATAAATTCTTCCGGGGTATCAATATCTATCATATTGGCGGTTTCGTAGACTTCCGCGTTGTTTCCGAGAAAATCGCCGTATTGTTTGAAAGCGTCGATTTTTATGGCGTATAATGAACCGTTTTCTGCGTACATATCTTCCATTAGTCCAGGTTCCTGGGTCCTTGGCCTGAAATGGTAATCATACAAGGCAACCAGGTTCCCGTCATAACCACGTTTCCATTTGGGCATAGTCTTTCCGAGTTTGACACCGGTAAAAATAGAGTCCTTATCAGAATTAATTAGCTTTGAAATTGCCCCGTCAATAATTTTTTCGCCTCTTAACGGGCTGGTTGCCTGTAAAAGGACAACAATATCAGGATAATAGCCCTGTTTTTCCAGCTCCTCTACTACATGGATAAGAACAGGAGCTGTTTTTGTACTGTCCTGAGCCAGTTCAGCAGGGCGAATAATAACTTCTGCGCCGTATTGTTTTGCAACTTCGGAGATTTCCCGGTCTTCTGTGGACACGACCAGCTTGTTGATAAGGTTTGAGCGCAAAGCAGCATCTATTGTATGTGCAATCAGGGGTTTGCCGGCCAGAAGCTTGATATTTTTTCTCGGAGTCCTCTTAGACCCGCCCCTTGCGGGGATTATGCCTACTATATTCATTTTGGGCTTTCTATTTTTCTATTTCAATTTTTATTATCTAATAAATTTTAGGTTAACGGCTCATTGTTTAATTCGAGTTAATTATCCTTTTTGCTTACGCACAGTACTAAAACGGTAAATGTAGCTATTTACCTCACACCAAGTATTTTTATCATATTTATTCATCGGGTACATGCTCGAAAAGCTCCTGTGTATTGCATTCAAGAACATTACATAATTTATTTACCGTATCAAAACTAATATTTGAAATCTGGTCATGATAAATACGAAAAACAGTATTCTGACTTAACCCTGTTAGTCTGCAAAGTTCTGTCATTCGCATCCGTTTTTCACCAAGTATTTTAGAAAGATTATTTTTTATCATGTTTATTTATCAGGCACATACTCGAAAAGCTCTTGTGTATTACAATCTAATGCACTGCATAACTTATTCATCGTATCAAAGCCAACATGCGCAGTTTTATTATGGTAAAGCTGAAAAATAGTAGTCCTGTTTAAACCTGACTTCCTGCTTAATTCAGCCATGTTTATTCTTTTTTCTCCAAGTATTTTAGATAAATTATTTTTTATCATATTTATTCATCGGGTACATGCTCAAAAAGCTCTCCAATAGTAATTTCCAGAGCATTACATATCCTGTCTGCCGTATCAAAACTAATATTACTTGTTTGATTATGATAAAGTCTAAAAACAGTCCGCTTAGAAAGTCCTGTCATTCTTTGAAGTTCAGACATTTTTATTCTTTTCTCACCAAGTATTTTAGATAAATTATTTTTTAACATTGCAAAATTATAGCAATTATTTTATTGTCTTGACTTTTAGGATAACTTGTTATAATTAAAGGATAACAAATTATCCCAAGAGTGTAATATTTTTATAAAAAGGAATGATTTAAAAATGATGATTGACAGCGAAATAGAATACCTGCTTATTGACATAGAAGCAATTTCAGAGCTTTTTAAGGTCTATGTTGATAACAATACAGAAGATCTAAACCCGGGCTGCCTGAATTTTTTATCAGAAAACCTGCAAAAAAAACATAAAAAAAATCAATGATAAAATACTCAAAAAATAAGGTTAAATTTCTGATGGCGGTATTTTTTGACGTACCATATTTTTAGAGTATTCCTACCCTGTTTTTGTAATATAATTTACTCGGTCTTATGAGTATATTTACAAGAGGAAAAATGAGCTACAAAGCCCCGAAGGGAACTAAAGACATCCTCCCTTGCGAATCATATATCTGGGAATACATCGAAAAAAAAGCCCGGACTTTATTTGAAAAAGCAAACTATAAGGAAATCAGAACCCCTGTGTTTGAATCTACCGAGCTTTTTGCCAGAGGCGTTGGGGATTCTACTGATATTGTTAATAAAGAGATGTATACTTTTGTCCAAAAGGACAGAAGCCTCACTCTAAGACCGGAAAATACCGCCGGCGTTGTCAGAGCCTTCATAGAGCATGGAATGCACAGGCTTCCCGGACCGCTAAAACTCTGGTATAAAGGCCCGATGTTCAGGTATGAAAGACCCCAGGCCGGCAGGCAAAGACAGTTTCACCAGCTTGGACTGGAAATTTTCGGAATTGAAAGTCCCTCTGCTGATGCGGAAGCTATACAGATAGCAATGAAGTTCTTAAATGAGCTTGGCCTGGCCGGGCTTGTGCTTGAGATAAATAATATTGGCTGTCCTGAGTGCAGAAACGAGTATAAAGAAAAAATAAAAGAAGCAATAAGGCCAAAACTTAGGGAGTTCTGCGAAGATTGCCATCTCAGGTTTGAGAAAAATCCCCTGAGAATCCTTGATTGCAAAAACGAAAAATGCAGGGAACTGCTTTCAACCCCTGAAATAGATAGCGTTATTAACCGGGAATTCATCTGTGAACCATGTGTAGCACACTTTGAGGAGTTAAAAGAGTATTTAAAGCTCCTTGAAATTGATTATGTCATCAACAAAAAACTGGTAAGGGGCCTGGATTATTACAATAGGACTGTTTTTGAAATAACAAGCACAAACCTTGGTTCGCAAAACGCTGTTTGCGGAGGCGGGAGATACGACCCTCTTGTTGAAACCCTGGGAGGACCACAAACTCCTGCTGTTGGCTGGGCTATGGGAATGGAAAGACTTTTTAGCCTTTGTAAAGCCCCTGGCCAAAAACCTCTTGATGTTTTTATTGTGTCTGATGATACAAAAGAAGCACTAAAGCTTGCTTCTGAAATAAGAGAGCACGGAATTTCCGTTGATTTTGATTTTTCTGCAAGAAAATTTGCAAAACAAATGGAAAAAGCCTCAAAAACAGGAGCAAGGTTTGCGTTGATCCTGAGGGAAGAGGAATTAAAAACAGGCGAATTAACCCTGAAAAATCTCGCTACAGGTAATCAGGAAAAAGTTTCCCCGGGCGAAATTCCTGAAAAAGTTAATATTTAACTCCAGTCGCGAATTAGCCAAAAGCCAGGATATGACTGATTCAGGTTAATTAAAGCTTAATTGAATTGAAATAATCACAAATAAGCTTTTCTTTACTATTTCCAAACTTAAAACACTTTAAATTATCCTTAAACAAGCTTATTACCGCGCCGGCACCAGTCTGGTTCAGTTTTTTCCTGAGTTCCGCCCTTTTTATTAAAAGCCTGTTATAAGCTACATTATAATCATCATTTTGGTTAATTTTTGTTTTTAAAACATTTATAACGCAAGTAAGATAGCTAATCGAATTTTCTATTTCCTGTTTTTTATTCATCTATAGGTAAAACCTCTGCATAAATCTGATTTTAATAGATAAATCTTATGTTTTAGGGATGAGTACTTAATGTTAATAGCCTGTTTTGCATAGAGAAGATAGATTTAGAAAAAAATTTATTTTTTCTATTAAAATAATAATATATCGCCGGAAAAATTTATTCCTCTAAATAATTGAAGCCATGAAACGCAATAGAAGGCTGCAAATCCTGAAAAGCCGGTAATCTGGTGATTTGTGCCTGATCAACCGATTTAATTAATGATACACTAAAAGAATTATATTGATTTTAAATGCCGGATATTTATAAATTAATATTCAAATTTATATGAATAATAGAAACAAGATATTAATAGTCAGGCTAAGCGCAATAGGTGATGTTGCCCATTCACTGCCGATTTTGCACGCTTTAAAAAAGAAGTTTCCAGATTGCTATATTGGCTGGGCCGTAGAAGACAGAGCCTCTGATATTATTGTTAACAACCCTCTTGTGGATAAAGCCTTTGTGTTTCCCCGCAGTAAATGGAAAAAACAGGGATTTTCCCTGCAAAACCTTCGTGAATTCTTATCTTTGACAGAAGAAATAAGAAAAGAAAAATTTGATATTGCAATTGACTTGCAGGAACTGTTTAAAAGCGGTTTGGTAACTTTATTAAGCGGAGCGCCAAGGCGTATAGGCCATAAGGGAACCCGTGAATTTGCAGACTGTTTTATAAATGATAAACTGCCGGCCCATGACATATTTGACCCGGAAAAACTAATTATAGAAAGGTATTTAGAACCTGCAAAATATCTGGGCGCTGATGTTAGTGAAGTTGAATTCAGCCTTCCGCCGGTAAATCAGGAGATTATAGAAAAAATTAATACCCTGCTTGCAGGAACTAATGGCAAAGAGATGGTAATTTTCTCTCCGGCAACTATCTGGCCCTCAAAACACTGGCTTGAAGAATACTGGGCCCAGCTTCTGGATAAAGTTTCCGGCAGGTATAAAGTTGTTTTTATAGGTACTGCCAGGGATAATGAGCTTATTGACAGGATAACCTCTCAGGCAACAACTGGTGATTACCTTAACCTTGCCGGAAAAACTACTATTTTAGAGCTTATAGAGATTTTTAACAGGGCTAAGTATATGATAGCTCCTGATACTGGTCCTGCCCATATTGCCAATGCAACCCAAAAGCCAACGATAATAATGTTTTTTGGTTCTACCGGAGTCAGAAGAACACCTCCCTACGGGGAAAAACATTCTGCTATTGCCGCCAATCTACCATGCCAGCCGTGTTTTAAAAGAAATTGCCCGCGAAAAGATATTCCCATGGAATGCATGAAAAAATTAACCCCGGATATGATTTTAAAAATGATAAATTAGGTAACCTCAATGACGGGTTCAGAATTTTTCAAAAATCCCCACCACTCCCGCCCAGAAGGAGGTCAAGGGCCTTCGGCCCTTAACAATTTCATATAGATTTTTGAAAAATTCTGAAAATTATACTAGGCTATAGTTCATTTTTAGCTAACTCGAATGACGAGTTAGCTAATTTTAGAAATTTTTATAGTTTTTTTAAAAAAATTTGAAAAAAATTAGTTTTTATTAGTTTTTAGATATATTGATTTACAAGAAATTTTGTAAATTTTTTATGAAAATTCCTTAACAGTTTCGCCAAAAAAGAATAAGACAGCATAAAATGTGGAATATAAAGGAAATGTCAGGGATGTAAAATCCTATTAAATAGGTAAATGAAGCACATGAGGTGTCCATATGAGCTTTGAAATAACAGATACCACTTCTTTAATTCTGCAAAACAGCCTTGCAGAAGCAACTAAGAATGCGGAAAGAAGCATGATACGCCTTTCCCACGGGGAACAGACAGAAGCGGTGGAAAACGCGGCAAACATGCTTATTGCAGAGGGTATGGAATCAGAAAGAAGAGGTGCTATTCAGGCGGCTCAGAATGTGCAGACAGGGCTAAATATGCTCTCTACCGCTGAATCAGGTTTAAGCTCAATGTCAGATAACGTCCAGCGCATCAGGGAACTTGCCTTACAGCGCGAAAACGACACTCTGGGCGATGAAGGTAAAGCTGCAATTGATAGTGAGATTGACCAGTTAACCCAGGAAATTGACAGAGTGGCTAAATCTACTTCTTTTAGCGATCAAAAGCTCTTAGACGGCAGCTCATCAGAGCTTACCCTGCAAATTGGGGCAGGCTCAGACCCTGATACAAATTCTCTTAAAGTGGGGGATTCCATGGGCGCTGTTTCTTCGTCCGGTTTAGGGCTGGACCGTAATGCGCCTGACTTCATCGACAGGCTTGACAATGCCCTGTCAACTATCAATAGCCGAAGATCTGAAATTGGAGCTATGTCCGGCAGGCTGGAAAGCGCTGTTAGCAGCCTGCAAGTCCAAACAGAGAACATAACCGCTTCCCAGTCTCTAATAAGAGATGTTGACATTGCAACAGAAGTGTCTAATTTAACGCAGAACCAGATTTTACAGGACGCTTCAGGAAGCCTTCTTGTCCAGGCTAATCAGAGCGCTTCAATAGCTAATTTATTGATCTAGTGCACAGTTAAGTAAATTTTATAGAATCGTCATTCTGAGCCGCCTCCCGCCATAGGCGGGGCGGGCGAAGAATCTCATTACCTGAGATCCTT
>JANQEB010000112.1 GCA_028278605.1 Candidatus Gastranaerophilales bacterium | reverse complement strand
CCGAAGGATCTCAGGTAATGAGATTCTTCGCCCGCCCCGCCTATGGCGGGAGGCGGCTCAGAATGACGATTCTATAAAATTTACTTAACTGTGCACTAGCCTAAACCGGCCAGTAATATTTGATTTGCGGGGTTTCATCCGGGAAAAACCTTTTATAATAATCATAATCCTTAAATAAAAGTGCCTGCCTGTGAGCCCTATGGAACCTGTCATCTCCAAACCATGGTGGAAGCTTAATTCTATGGCTAAAGTCCGGGTCTTGAAGTCTCATATTGTTTCTATAACCACGCTTAACCCATATTTTAATTGCCATATTCAAGTATAGCTTAAGGGCATCAGGATAACCCTCCCACATCCTGACAGCAGGATGATTATGCCAGCTATCAGGTCTTCCGGTAATGTTTTTAAGGATTATATAGGCTTCTGGTCTCTGCTTACCGAGTCTTTTATAATCAAGACATTTAAGAGACTTATGAAAATTGGGATAAGGCAAAAATGTTTGCATTATAGCCTGTCATAAAGAGTTTTATGTATTTCCATGGCAGCGTGGACTCCGTCGCCGGCTGCAATTGCAGTCTGCCTGAAAATATCATTTTTTACATCCCCTATGAAAAACAACTTTTTTCTACTTTTTAATTCCTCCCGGTTTTTCAATAACTCCCCGCTAAGAAACCCTGTATTAGCCTCTCTGCCAATTGCAAATAACAGGTAGTCAGCCTTAAAAACATTGCCCACCCCGGATGTCAGCACAAGATTCTCGCCGGAAGCTTCAATTTTAGTCAATTCCTCGTTTTCTATATAGATTATTTTCTTGCTATCAAAAGCTCTTTGTTTTAAGAGTTCCAGGCATTTTGTTTCAGTACCCCTGTTTAGTATAACCACTTCTCGCACCCGGGAATTTGCAGCTAAATTTAGCGCATAGTCAAAAGCAGCATCACCTGCACCTATAATAACTATCTTTTTATCTTTTACCTCTTGTTTATACAGGTCATAAATTTCATAAAAAACATAACTGGCTGCCGGTCCAGGAATTTCAATATCAGCAAACCCCGGCTTAGTACCGGATGAAACCGCTAAAACCTTTGATTCATACCTGGCACTGCCTGTTTTTATGCTAAAAACTTCTCCTGTAAAATCAACGCTGACAACCTCATTACAGACAGGGCTCACCTTGAGAGACTCAAGATGAGCCCTTAATTTATCGACCAATTCCTGTCCTGGTAAACCAAACGCAAAACCGGGATAATTCTCTACAAAGTTTGCATTTCTCAAAAGCCCGCCAATCCGGTCTTTCTCAAAGATTAACGGCTCAATCCCATACCTTTTAAGCTGAATAGCACAGGATATACCGGCCGGGCCTGCTCCTATAATTGCAACATCGTGTATCTTTTCCCTGCTATTCATTCAGTTTCTCCAAAATCTCACCGCTCATAACCGGAACCGCAAACCCATGAGCCAGGTTCACCACGGTATTCCTGTGAAAATGCTCATTATAAGCGGCTGTGGCATCAACCGCAAAAAAAGTCCCGAAACCTCTTACAAAAGCAGCTCTTGCAGTGGTTTCACAGCAAAGATGAGTCATTACTCCCGTAATAACCAGACTTTTGACTGATAAATCCCTTAACAGCCCTTCCAGATTAGTATTATAAAAAGAATCATACTGCGTTTTTTCAATCACCATATGCCCTGTAGTATCAAATTCATCTATAATTCCACTGTGCTCATCCTCTTTTGTGATAATTCCCTTCCACCATTTACCCATCATCTGGGCATTTTCAGCAGTATTAACGTGCTTTGTGAATATAACAGGCCGTTTTATTGCTTCAAAAGCACTAATTAATCCGGTTACATTGGGGACTATAGTATCAAAAGAAGGAATAAACGCATGTGAAGTTTCTTTAGCGAAAAATTTCTGCATATCAATAACTAACAGCAACGAATCTTCGCGTACAAACTCAAGCTCTGACTTGTTGGAGAAACTTTCTGCTTGTTCTTTTATCTGTTTTGCCTTGATAGTAATATTATCCCGGTTAAAATATTTTTCTTTCATAGCTATAGCATATAATAAAAGAAACAGGTTAACCCTGTTTCCTGTTCCTAATTGTGTTGTCCAGTTGTTCTATGTGTTTTTTTGCTTTAGATATTTCTTCTTCGATTTCTTTCCTGTTATTTTGCGCTTGTTTTAGCTGTTCAGCAATAGAGAACAAATAAGATCCCGCGTTATTAATATGTTTTGAGAGTCCGTTTTGCTCTTTTTCTTTTGATATCAAGTTTACACGTTCGCCGGATATCTTATAGAGTTTCTCAATAAGTATTAAGAGCTGTTCTTTTTTGAATTCTAAGTTAACAAGGTGAGAATCAAATTTCTTTTTTTCTTTTTGCGCTTCATCCACGCTGAAACTCGAAATTGTTTTGTCCGTGTTTTGCTTTTCCAAACATTATCACTCCTCCTGAAAAGCCTTAAATCCCCATATACACTAATTAAAATTAATTACTGACTGTTATTTGTCTTGCGCTGAGCGCGTATTAACAATATATAACAGTTTTTTCTGGCTGGCATTTTAAAAAGCATGCTCAAAAACCCGGTATTCATCAAAATTCATGACCAAATATCCTCAAAACAAGCAATATTGCAAAATCAGCATGCCAATTTAATATTTTGAGAGAATCGTTACAAAAAATAGTTTTATTAATTCTGCAAAAATCAGGCTATAACTAATAATTTGCATATAAATTCCTGCATAATAATTGTCCGGCAATGTTATTAATGACTATACATAGCTGATATTGTTTGAACAAAAGAAAATGCAAAAATAAAATCCTTATATATCAATACATGACTGAGTTAAAGGTATATTCAAAAAACAAAAAAATCAAAAAAAATCTTTAGATAAATTTTTGTAAAATTATTATTATCACTGAACTATTCGCATCTGATTCCTTAAAATCCTCTCTGGTAGTGAAACATAGGGACTTAACATTTTTTAATAAATAAATCTGAATAATTAAAATTTTATTAATACTAGCAATTGTTGAGTAAAAAATTTTTTTAAATATATATAAGATAAAAATTTTAAAAAGGAGGATGAAGCTAAAAGGTTTACCGGTGTAGTTTATCATTGAAAGGAGGCTTTATCGAATTAATTTAAGTCGCAGTGAATTTAATTATTAAGCAAAAAGAGGCTAAAAGCCTCTTTTTATGTTTGAGTATACAACTATACTAAAACGAGTTAGTTTTCTTAAAATCGGGCATGAATGAGGCCAAGCTCCCGCTGCCGCCGGCAAAGCCCGACATTAAGAAAACGTCGCTCCTGCTTCGCTATACCGATTTATGTTAATTTATTTTCATTTTAAGATTACTTATTGAAATCGGTATATTTTTAAAAATTTCAGGGTGGTATTATATAAAAAAATTCAGACAAACAGCAAAATTGCATAGAGAGGGAATGATGAAAAAAAAGGTTGTTTTAGCGTACTCAGGCGGACTTGATACTACTGTAATTATCCCGTGGCTTAAGGAAAATTATGACTATGATGTAATTGCTGTATGCGTTGACCTGGGTCAGGGTAAGGAAACTGAGGGCCTGGAGCAAAAAGCGCTCTCAACAGGGGCTATAAAGTACTACCTGGAAGAAGTCAGGGATGAATTCATAAGGGATTATGTATTTCCTACCCTGAAAGCCGGGGCAAAATACGAGAGAAAATACCTGCTGGGAACCTCAATAGCACGTCCTCTTATTGCCAAAAAGCTTGTTGAAGTAGCTAAACAAGAAGGCGCGGTCGCAATTTGCCACGGCGCAACCGGAAAAGGCAATGACCAGATCAGGTTTGAACTTACAATTAAGGCGCTCGCTCCTCACCTTGAAATCATTGCTCCCTGGAGGATCTGGGATATCCGGTCCCGTGAGGACGCTGTTAAGTTCCTGGAAGATAGGGGCATAACACCACCTACCAGGAAAGATGACAGTTATTCAAGGGATAGAAACCTCTGGCACTTGAGCCATGAAGGACTTGAGCTGGAAGATCCCGGACAGGAACCGGTTTATGACAGGCTGCTAAAACTGTCCTGTACTCCTGAGAAAGCTCCTGAGCAGCCTGAGTATGTTGAAATTGAGTTTGATAAGGGAACCCCTGTTAAAGTAAACGGAAAAAATCTTGGTCCGGCGGCTCTTGTGGCAGAGTTAAATGAAATTGCAGGCAGAAACGGGGTTGGCATAATTGATATTCTGGAAAACCGCTTTGTTGGGATGAAATCACGGGGAGTTTACGAGACCCCGGGCGGGACAATCCTCTATGAAGCCCTGGAACAGCTTGAGCATATGTGCCTTGACAGGCAAACATTTGCTTTCAAGGAAATGGCATCTGTGAAGTTTGCAGAACTGGCTTATAGCGGGGAATGGGAGACGCCTTTGCGCCAGGGACTATCAGCGTTTTTTGATAAAATTCACGAAACAGTTACAGGAAAAGTAAAATTAAAGCTTTACAAGGGCAATATAATTCCGGCCGGCGCAACTTCGCCGTATTCGCTCTATAATGAAAGCCTGGCCAGCTTCACAACAGGTGAATTATACAGCCATAAAGATGCTGAGGGTTTCATTAACCTGTTTGGCTTGCCGTTGAAAGTCAGAGCTCTGATGCGGGAGTCTTTTTTTTAAAAAATGTTAAGAAAAAATACACCTTTTTATTATAAAAATTTAATCTTTTGGCCGAGAGGTCGATAATAAAAATAAGTATAATATTATAAAAGAGTGTAAATATTTAATTAAATAATTCATTTTTTTTAGTTGTATATTTTTATATAAGAAAGAAGGTAATCATCAAAGGAGCTTAAAAATGAGCACTTTAAACGTAAAAAGAACCATAGACTCCAGAAAAGAAGGCTTTAAGCTCAATTTTGAAAGTAATTTTTTGAAACTGCTGGATAAAGATATTAATGATAATCCATCTGGTCTTGTAAAAATTGACTCGGAAGAAGTTTTATGTAAACTGAATGGTATACTTGCAGATGTAGAAGTTTCTGATGATGAAGAAATGCCTGAAGATTTTGAATTGTAAAGATTAGACTCAAATGGAAAAACACAACTGGGATACTTATTTTCATCCGGCCTTTGCGGAAGTCTTTCAAAGACTGGTAAAAGACGTTGATAAAATTTGTGAAAAAAACCCTTCTAGTTTTCAGAGCCATCCCAAGTCAAAATTTTTAAAAAAACTAAAAGATTTAATTTTTAAGGAAATTCCTCAAGATCCTAATAACAAAAACTACTTTTTAGGAAATACATTAGGGCAAGAAAATAAACATTGGAGAAGAGCCAAGTTATTTAAGCGTTTTAGATTGTTTTTTCAATTTAACACCACCAGGAAAGTTATTATTTATGCCTGGTTGAATGACGAAAATACGAAAAGAAAAGAGGGTTCTAAAAACGACCCTTATAGTATCTTCAAAAAACGTTTAGCAAAGGGTTGCCCGCCTGACAACTGGAAGGACCTGTTAGAAGAATCAGAGTTACATTCAAACACTTGATTTGCCTGTTAAGAAGTCTTTGGAAGTGTAAAGATAAATTCTGCCCCCTGGTCTTTTTCACTTTCAACCCGGATTTTGCCATCGTGAAGCTCAATTAGCTCCTTTGTAATTGTCAGTCCCAGCCCGGTATTGCCTGTTTTTTTGGAAATAGGGTTTTCCACCTGCTGGAACTTCTCAAATATCTTTTCGTGAAACTCGGCTGGTATGCCTATACCATTGTCTTTAACGGAAATTTCCATGCTGTCCTTGTTGTCTTTAAGGTTCAAGGTTACTTTGCCATTTTCATTTGTGAATTTTATAGCGTTGCTGAGCAAATTGTATAAAATTTGCTGGAATTTTCGCTTATCAGCATTTATTTCAATAATTTTCTTACCTAAATTTGCCTTAAGATCAATGTTTTTCTTCTCAGCAAGCGACTTAACAATGCTCAGGGCTTCTTCTATAGCAATATTAACAGTAAATAATTCCTTGTTAAGCTGCATTTTCCCGGACTCTATCTTTGACAAGTCCAGAAGATCATTGATCATTCCAAGAAGATGCAGGCCGCTTGAATGAATATCATTGATATATTCAGACTGCTTTTCGTTTAGTTCTCCAAATATATTAAGGTTTAAAGCCTCAGAAAAGCCGATAATTGCATTCAGAGGTGTCCTTAACTCATGCGACATGTTTGCCAGAAATTCGTTTTTAATCCTGTCCGCTTCAAGGATTTTCTTGTTCTGATCACGTATAAGCTCAAGCGCTTTGGTCCTTTCCCTTATATAATCCTTTAAAACTTTTAATTGCATCTTGAAAACACCGCTTAATTCAGCGTCTTTTATAAGGTAAGAAGCTGCAGCCGTTACTCCTTCAAGAATTTTTACGTCGTTTTCGTAATATTTTTGATTATTACTGACCAAAACAACAATGCCAAAGACCATATCTCTTATAGTAAGAGGAACAGCAATCACAGACTCAGGAGTAACCTCGGATTTAATACCCAGCTCTTCAGGCAGTGAAATGTTTTTATTTTCAAGAATGCTTAGTTTTTGCCTGATTACTCCGGATAAATGCCTATCCTGAGAGGAAACTACCTTTTTATAATTCTTGTTTGCAAGATTTATATTATCCCTGGCCTTAATAATTAGTGAATCTCCTTCAAGCAAAAGAATAACAGCCTGGTCATACTTAAGAAGCTCTTTAATTTCAGCAAATAGCTTGTTAAAAACATCTTTTTCCGGTTCCGGCTGCTGTGTCAGGATATCTTTTATAGTTTCCAGTGTGTTTGCCAGCTTTAAAGAAGATTTTTTTTCTTCATAAATCTCAAACAACGGGATTGATAGGGAAATCGTACTTTCCTCATGCCTGATAAATTTGGTCCTTGAGGGGATAAATTCTTTATCCTTTGTTATAAGGTTAATTTCGCAAAGATAATTTTGGCTCTCCATGAGGATTCTCTCAACTTCAGAGATTCTAAAGTCAAAAAGCGCTGAAACCTTAATTTTGTTTATTTTAGGCAATTCCAGTCCCAGAAGTTCCTCTACCGCCCTGTTTGCAAAGAGGATTTTTCCCTGTTTATCAAACTCGATCAACAGTATATCTTCGGAATTGATAAATAAATCTGCGTATTTATGTTTATTTTCTTGATAAAAACCTGATGAAGTCATAAGATAATAGTGCTTAATCAATTTCTCCTAAAAAATTATACATTTTTTAGGGCCTGTCTGAGAAGATTGTAAACAAATATCAGCACGAACTTTGAAAATTTAGTACTGGAGTAGTCCTGAAACTTCCTCACCGACACGCTTAAAACGTGAAAAATTGGTGAAAGGAGGTGATGCTAACTGGAAATTAAGATAAAACTAAAAGAACGAGTAGCCTTTTTACTCTTACTACTCATTCTGAAAATCTTAGTTTTCTAAGAGGGACTTTAAAGAGAGTGTTAGCGCACTCTCGCCCTTTTATTAATATTATATCAGAATTTATTAATTTTTAAAGATATTTTAACATCAAAAGCTGAGAAAAAGAGTGGAAAAAATGACTAAAGCAAAGCCAGGCAAAGTAGGAATAGCAAGCTGTACGCCATATGCAACTGACGCCGCCGCGCAAATAGCACTGGCCGGGGGAAATGCAATTGATGCTGCAATAGCAGGAGCATTTGACCTGATGGTTTCCAATATTTTGATGTGCAGTATAGGCGGAGGCGGGTTTGCGACTGTAAAGGTTCCGGGTAGAAACCCTGTTATATTTGACTTTTTCGATGCCATGCCGGGAATTGGCCTTGACAGGGGGGAATTTGGCAAAAATATGCGGACTGAAAAGGTTCCATATGGTATTGGAATAGATGTAATAACCGGATATTCCTCAATTGGCGTACCGGGAACCTCCAAAGGGCTTGAGCATGTGTCTAAAACATTTGGGAACCTCAGCTTAAAAGAAACTCTTGCTCCCGCAATAAGGCATGCAAGAGAAGGTGTTCCCCTGAATTCAACCATAGCTTACTGGCTTTCAATTTCAGCGGAAAAAATCCACTGGCATACAGAGTATTCAAAGAGCCTGCTTTCCACACAAGACGGACAGGTCCCCAAAGCTGGCTACCCTATAAAAAACCCTGACCTTGCAAACACTTTTGAAATTATTGCAGAAGAAGGCACAGACATTATTTACAAGGGTGAAATCGCTCAAAAGATGTCCGAGTATATAAGACAGGGCGGTGGAATTGTTACAGCCGAGGATTTAAGGAACTATCAGGTCATAGAAAGAAAACCCCTGAGTACCAGATATAGAAATTACGAAATTTTTACCAACCCTCCCCCTTCTGTTGGAGGACTTACGCTTATTCAGATGTTAAAAGCCCTGTCGGCCCATAAAATCAATGGCTATGACCCTAAAACAGTAGCAAGGTTTGGCAGGGTAATTCATACTGCGCTCAATGACAGGTATTCTCTTTTCAGGGCAGGTAACAGGAATTTTAACGACCTTTATACCCTGGTAGAAGACGATTATGTAATGGAAAAGTACCAAAACATTGCACCTTCGCCAAATACAACCCAAATTTCCTGCCTGGATGACCTGGGCAACTCATGCAGCATTACAATGAGTATGGGCTATGGTTCCGGTGTGGCTCTTCCAGGTACGGGAATATGTTTTGGCAATATCTTAGGCGAACTTGAGCTGAATCCCTTTGGATTCCACGCTCTTGACCCGGGAATGAGGCTGGTGAGCGGGATGGCTCCTACCGTAGCAGTAGACAGCAGGAACAAAGATCTCCTTGCAATAGGAAGCCCCGGAGCTTCCCGGATTGCCCCCGCTATTATGCAGACTATCGTTAATATTTCTGACCTTGGCCTTCACTTATGCGACGCTATTGAAATGCCAAGAGTTCACTGGGAGGATGGAAAGCTTGTGGTTGAGGCAAAAATGGATGTTGATACTGGCATGGTCCCTGACGACTGGGAAATTGTTAAATTTGACAATCTGGATATGTATTTTGGCGGTGTTCAATGCGTAAGACTCAGCAAAAATGATATGACTGCCTGCTCTGACCCCAGAAGGTGCGGGACAAGCAGGATTGTTGAGACGTAAAATGTGGGATATTCCTTTCAAACTGCTGGGTTCAGTTGTTTTAGGCTTTTTTGCAGGCATGTTTATTGATAATTACTTTTCAATGCAGGGGCCGGTTTTTACGGTTATTTTTTCAATCCTTGGCCTCATAGCCGGAATCTGGTCTTGCATCAAAAAAACTTTATAATGGCTTGCAAAACTCAAAATGTAATCCCGGACTTGCCAAAGCGAGCCGTCCCCCGCCCTTGGCGGGGGCTGAAAGAGGCGCGCGGCGCAGCCGCGCGCCCTTCTATAATGTGGCTGTAGCCGGGAAATAAGTTACAAAAAGCTTCCAAAGCAAGCAAAGCTCCCTGCTGCTTTGCATGGGTTTTGGCAAATGTTGCATGTATGCAACTGACGGCTCAGGTTAATGAAAAATGGAAAAACCGGCCCTTTTTATTTACACAATAAGGCCGGCTTTTCGCTGATTTTTGTTTATCAGCTGACAAGACAGTTTTTAAGGTGTTCTATGGTCTTTATTTTATTTTCATAAAGGTATTGAATAAATTTCAGGTAATTTTTTGATGTTGATGAAATCGTAAGGCTTATTTCGAATCCATCTGAGCAAAATGGTTCATAGTCATAAACAACGTAACTGTTGTATTTGCTAATCCACTCTTTTTTCTCTATTCGACAATTATTTTCCAGAGCGATTTTTTCGAGCCAGGGAAGAATATCTTTAGACACATTTTTAAATTCCAGTATATTGCAGTTGTAAAGATTTCCCCCGTATTTTTGTCTGAGTTCCATTTTAGCTCTCCTCAAAGAATCTAATTTCTTTTAAAGGTAAAACTTCTCTATCCCACCTTTAAACCACGCTTCTTTAAAGTTTAGGGTATATTTTTATTGATTTAAATGAACAAAAGTATAATATCAAGTTCCCTTAATAGATTATTTTTTCAGGCTCTTAAGCCGGAAAGATTATTTATAATAGAAATGGGAAAATCATTTCATGATTCAGGTTATTTATGTAATAATTTAATAAAAATTATTAGTTTAATTTCAGGTACGGATGGTAAAAATATGGCTGATACAACAATCCTAGGAGTTTTATTAAGAAAAAGAATGCAGACTGCTGAGAGTTTCCAGGAAATTCTTTCAAAACATGGCTGCTCTATCAAAACCAGAATTGGAATTCACAATGCATCAGGTAATGTATGTTCCCCGGACGGCGTTATTTTACTTGATGTAGTCGGTAGTGATGCTGATATACAAGCCCTTGAGAACGACTTAAAAGCTATTGACGGCGCTGAAGTCCAGAAAATGAGCTTTGTATTCTAATTTAGTAAGATAAATTGTTTTGCCCGAGTTTTTCAATGAGCCTTGAGCTAAGGTCCCGCTCATCAAGTTTTTGTGCGGCAGCAAGTGATTTTTTATACAGGTTATAGGCTTTTTGAGGCTTATTGTTCCTGTTCATAATGTCGCCTGCCTGTTCATAGTTAATTGAATATCCCTCAAGGTTGCCTGTTTTAATATCACACTCAATTGACTTCCTGTAAAACTTAAGTGCATGTCCATCTTTGCCGGTTTCCTTAAATACAGAGCCTATGTTGCTGAACAAAAAGGCCCTGCCTTGCAGGTCATTTGTCTCTCTGGTAAGTGAAACTCCGGTTTGGTAATGATCAAGTGCGGTTTTGTATTTTCTCACGCTGGAAAAAATGTTCCCAACATCGTTTAAGGTGTTGGCCTGGGCTTTTAAATTATCAACCTGGCCGTCATGAGAGAGGGCAGCATAATAATGCTCAAGCGCAAGACTAACCTGGCCGAATTCATCGTAGATTGAGGCGATGTTATAGTGGCTTATAGCCTGGATTTTGCTGTTTCCTGCTTCGCATGCTACAGCCGCAGCCTTATGATAATTCTCTAATGCCGGGGGGTAGTCCCTGTTTGAGTCATAGATATAGGCTTTATCAAGATATATTTTTGTTTCTATGTCTTTATGGCCCGTTTTTTGAGCTTCAGGAAGGAGTTTTTCATAATTTAGCAGTGCCTGTCGGAATTTCCCTGAATCCACAAGTATTTCTGTCTTTTTATACAGCTTTTCAAGCTTTTTACCTGTTGGATTTTCCTTTACAGCTAAGTTTTCTGCCGTACCGGGAAGCCCCGGGGCGGAAAAAACATTTTCTTCAGGCTGAACAGCAGGAGGTTCTGTTTTTTCAACAGGTTTATCCGCCTTATAATCGATTTTTTGGAGCAAAAGCGCGTTTATCCAGTCAGTTACTACTTTGGAAGGCTTGTTCAGGGTTTGTGTAATGTACTCATCCAGAATTCCTGAGGCATTTGCCAGATTTGCCCTGATTATTTTAGAAGAAGGCTTTTCTTTTTGGGCTTGAGTATCAACAAGTTTTAGGTATGTATTAACTTCCTCATTTATCTCCTCGGAAGCATCAATAGCAGCAAGGGTTTTCTTGAAATCCTCCACTATATTGCTTATATTGACTGTCTTTTGATGCGAGTATTCTACCTGTGGATTACTCCCGGCAAAAGACCTGTTATCTTTAAATTCAGTATTATCCCGGGGCGTTGAGGATTCTTTTTCTTTCTGCACAGTAGTTTCAGCCTGTTTTTGGATTTTAGGCTGATAATTATAAGGGTAAATATTCACAGGGTAGAAGCTGCTCAAGCTCGTTTTAATCGCCTTCCTTCAATGTTTCTCTCTCTGTAAGTTTTGGTATACTCTATCCCTTACACTAGGATACATTTAAAAACCTTTATGGGCTAGAGCTCTTCAGTGGTTTTGCCTACTCCAAACAGATGATTTTTAGTAATCTTATAAAAATTTTAATGAGAATTTTAGCCATGTCAGAATAGTTTTTAAAATGGGTACTTTTTAAATACAGTTTTATGTATTTATTTTTAGGAGAAAATAATATTAAAAACTTAAGTTGCTAACTAACCTCAATGACGGGTTAAGAGTTTTTCAAAAATCCCTACCACTCTAGCCTTTAAAGGAATAAAAAAAACATGGACCCTGTACTAACAGAAATTTACTCCAGAAACGAACTGATCTGGGGCGAAAAAAACCAGCTTGAACTGCTTGAAAAACACGTGGCAGTTATAGGAATCGGCGGGGTCGGCAGTTACCTTGCCGAAGCCCTTGCAAGAAGCGGAATTGGCAACATAACCCTGGTTGATTTTGACACAGTTTCCGAATCAAATATAAACAGGCAGCTGCCTGCTTTGATTTCTAATATCGGAAAATCAAAAGTAATTCTTATGAAAGACAGAATTAGCCAGATAAACCCCGGTATCCGGGTTAATGCGCTGAATGAGTTTTGTACGGCAGAGTTATTCGAAAAAATTACGGATGAAAAAATTGATTTTGTAGCTGATGCAATAGATACACTAAAATCAAAGATTGAATTAATAGAAATATGCAGGAAAAAACAGGTTCCTGTAATCACAAGCCTTGGAGCAGGCAACAGACTAAAGCCTGAAGAGCTTTATATTGCTGATATCTCTGAAATAAACACAAAAAAATGCACCTTTGCCGGAAACGTAATTTACCAGTTAAAAAAAAGAGGCATAGAAAAAGACTTACCTGCTGTATTTAGCAGGGAAAAACCATTTAAAACCACCAAAGTAGAGTCTGTTATAAAAATAAATCCGGAAGAAAATGATTCAGCAAAGATCAGAAAGTTTTCTCCGGGGAGCTCTCCTTTTGTTCCTCCTGTTGCAGGGTATATCATGGCTGGTTTTATTGTGAGGCAGCTAATTCGTAATTCGAGTTAAATAATTTTTAGGTTCAGCCGATAAATAATATATAAGACTCAATTTTTAAGCAAAAAATTCAGGGTTATCCCTGATATTTGCTTATTAATTATTTTTGCAACATAGTATAAAATATATGGGAAGAGATTTCTTAAAAACAGCTTATTTTTAGAGAAGGAAAAATATGCGTATACTACTATCTAATGACGATGGAATCCATTCTCCGGGAATTACCATCCTGGCAAGAAAACTATCAACAGAGCATGAAGTCTATGTTGTTGCGCCTGACCGGGAAAGAAGCGCAGCAGGGCATTCATTGACCCTGCACCATCCTTTGAGGGTTGAAAAAATGGAATTTGGCTATGATAATGGTGTACGGGCCTGGGCCACTAACGGAACCCCAGGAGACTGCGTGAAAATCGCGCTTAATGCAATTCTTGATAAAAAACCCGACATTCTTATTTCAGGCATAAACAACGGGCCTAACCTTGGCGCTGATGTTTTATACTCCGGAACAGTAAGTGGGGCAATGGAAGGAGCGGTTCTTGGCTATCCGAGTATAGCGGTTTCCTTATGCGGCGCAGAAGCCAATTCTTCCGATTTTTCCTATGCAGCCGACTTTATAGCTAAATTTGTCCCAAGAATTGGAGAAATAAATTTTCCTAAAAAAACCATCCTGAATATAAATGTACCTGCTATAGAGCCGGAGGAAATTGTCGGGCTTAAAATAACCAACCTGGGTACACGTATGTATACTGATACCTATGAAAAACGCCTGGACCCCCGTGGTAAAGTCTACTACTGGCTGGCCGGCGAGTTTCTTGATACCTGTGAAGAAGAAAGTTCTGATATTACAGCAATCAAGGATAATAAGATTTCTATAACACCTATAACTTTTGAAATGACTCATAAAAGTATTATGCCTGAGCTGGAAAAAGCTTTTTGTAATGGTCTTTGCGAGCCGTAGGAGCCGTTGCAAATTAATTTTTATTGCTCAATAGGCCTTCTTCTGGAGTTAATAACCCTCTGGAAATTTTCATCATTTTTGTAGGGCTCAAAACATTTATCAATGAGGGCCATTTCTTTAATTAAAGGGTTAAACTGTATAGCAACGCTTAATTCCTTGAAGGCTTTCTCTTTATCTTCAAGCGCAGCATAGGAGCAAGCCCTCTTGTAGATTAAAATCGCATCAACCGCATTGGACTCCAGCGCTATGTCAAAAATTTTCTTAGCGTTTTCGGGGCAGCCGTTCTCAAGGTATAAATCACCCAGTTTATACAGGAGAACAATGTTATCCGGGTTGAATTCATAGGCTTTTTTGAGGAATGTAAGCGCAATATCCGGCTGGCCTGTTCTTTTAAAACACTCAGCAAGCATTTCATAGGCTTTGCTGCCCGTAGGGTTTAATTCCAGGTATTTTTGCAGGTATTTAATTGCCTCTGTCGGCTCCTGCAAATCAATATAAATCGCCCCGACATCAAGCAGGCAAACCGCGTCATCCGGGTTAATCTTAAGAACTTTTTTATACGCATCCAGCGCTTCAGGCAGTTTTTCCATTTTTGCATAAGCCACACCTTTGTTATAATAGGCTAAAGCAAGGCTGGGCTCTTTTTCAAGCGCTTTATCATAGTATTCTATGGCTTCTGTAAAGTCATTTATATCAAGCAGGAAGTTTGCATAGTTATATAAAATCTCATAACTTTCAGGATCAGTATTAACTGCCTGCATATAATAGTCTTTTGCTGTTTTGAGCCTGCCCCTGGCTGACTCAATTTTTGCTATATTCACCCAGCCTACAGATGCAAGCTCAGGGCATTCTATAAGCTTTTCATAAGCATCTTTTGCCTTGTCATACTCACCAAGTTTCTGGTATAGCTCGCCAATTTCAATATAACTCATATATGGATCAATATTTGACAACTTTCGCTCCCCTTCTTTCATTCAAAAAATAAAATACTATAGTAGAAAATTATAACAAATCTTCAGGTTTAAATTCAGAATATGATTTATAGTCTTCTTTTCCCTTAGACAATTTTGTATGCACAAGCCTGAATAGTCTGTTGATCAGAGGGTTTGTATGCAAGAAATTACCTGGAGAAGGCTTCTGCTCTTTTTTATGAGAAATAGACTTAAAATCCACATATGTTACTTTTTCTTTTTCTACCATATTATGTTTTCTCTTTAAAGTTACATTACTTATTTTACTTGTTTTTCTGAAAATTGCTAATAGTATAATTTAAACAATATACTCTATATATATAAAAACATATAGAAATTAAAAATTGACTAAAAATAAGAAAAACTTAACTTTTAAAGAAAAACCCTTCGGCCACAGCTTGCAATGAGGTCTAGCACCTGATTTTACTAGTGCACAGTTAAGTAAATTTTATAGAATCGTCATTCTGAGCCGCCTCCCGCCATAGGCGGGGCGGGCGAAGAATCTCATTACCTGAGATCCT
>JANQEB010000111.1 GCA_028278605.1 Candidatus Gastranaerophilales bacterium | reverse complement strand
GAAAAATTAGGACTTGAAAGAATTCGAAAAATCAGAAATGATATTACATTTTATTCAATAGTTTTATCCACTCTATGTGCTTACAATGCAATAGTATTGCTGAATTTACATATTTAAGCTAATTCGCGACTCGGGTTAATAAGCAATTCGAGTTAACTAAATCAACTATGGGTAAAAAATTTAGTAATAAGAGTATAAAATTAATATATAGTAAAATTTAACTTGTACACTGAAAAACAGTTTTTAGTTTAATAGAGAGTTGTTTAAATGTCAGAAAATCAAAAAAACCACTCCAACCAGGATCAGAATACTAACTCCGCTCAAAATAGTAAAGTTAGTAAAACCAACCTGGAAAAAGCTATAGCTTTCGCAAAACAATATAAAATTTATTTTATTATAGCCGGAATAGCTTTGGTTTCGGTTGTATTCTTCCCCTTTTCCTCGGAAAATCCCACTTCCCGGAATGGAATGTTTAAAAAGGCCAGGGAGTATTTTGACAAAGGCCAGATGGCATTTGCGCTTGAGGAATATAACAAGCTGGCAAGGATTTACCCGGATAACTATGATGTGCATATGAAGCTTGCCCTGATATACAAAGAGTTAAATGAACACGACAGAATGAAAGCCGAGTATGTCCGCGCTATCATGGCCGGGCATTCCAGGAAAAAATACGAAGCCACCATAGCTTTAGCCAGGATCTATCTCGAAGAAAACAAATATGATATAGCAGAAGACTTAATTAAAGATATGAAAACCAGCAATGACAGGGAAATTATAATACAGCTGGGAAACCTGTATCTTGATAAGGCGGAAGTACTGGCTAAAGGCGACAGGCTGGAAGCAATCAGGAATTTCAATAAAGCGCGTAAATTTTTTGAAAAAGCAAAAAGTAAAAAATATAAGCATGCCATAAATCGAATTTTAACTCTGTACTCACAGATTTCTGATACGCTGGTCGAAAATAACAACTTCTCAAAAGCTGAAGAAATCCTGAACCTTTCTATAAAATACAAAGATAATGCGCTTGCGCACTATAAGCTCGCAAAAATATATGAGCAAAGAAAACTTTATGAAAAAGCACTTTCTGAATACAGCAAGTCATTTAAGATGGACCCGGAAGTCGGTAATATCAATGCTTATGAAAGCCTTTTATTAAAAAGGGCTAAAGCCCTGGAAAGCAATGGCGATAAAGTTAAAGCCGAGCTGTACAGGTTCAAGGCTAAAAAATTAAGTGCAAAACCAGGCATAGTACAAAACCCTGATTCCAGCATAATACTTAGCCTGATTGCTATAAAAATCAACCAGGACCTTGAGAGGGATACATTAATTCCCGGTGTGATTTTTAGGATTACCAACATAACAGGAAAGGCAATCAGTCAAATAAATGCAAAAATCGTGTTTTATGAAGGAAACAAACCTTTTAGCACAAAGCTGATAAATATTGCAAACGAAGAACACCCTCTTAAAGGTGATGCTAAAACCCCTGATATAAGTGTATATGCCGGTCATCCGATAAAACATGTCCTGGATGAACACGACTTATGGGCAAAAATCTATATTTCCAGAGAAAATCCTGAAAAATGGAAACTATTTAGAAATGTGCCCATAATCCAGGAAAGAAAATCTATTTTTGTTGAAGAGTAAAGCTTTGCTATAACCAGTTTTATAAAAATAAGACTCCTTAATTTACTAGTGCACAGTTAAGTAAATTTTATAGAATCGTCATTCTGAGCCGCCTCCCGCCATAGGCGGGGCGGGCGAAGAATCTCATTACCTGAGATCCT
>JANQEB010000280.1 GCA_028278605.1 Candidatus Gastranaerophilales bacterium | reverse complement strand
TCGTCATTCTGAGCCGCCTCCCGCCATAGGCGGGGCGGGCGAAGAATCTCATTGTTTTGTATTTTACGTCATCCTGAGGGATCCGCTCCCCGGTGTTATCCTGCTGAAAAGTGGGGTGGGATTACAAAATCACAAGTCATTTTATATCACTACAGCTTACTTAACCCCATGCATCAGTTTTCTTACGGGCCGGGCAAACACAAACGCTACTATAGCGGTTATTGCGGTCAGTAAAACCGGAATCATAAAAAACTCGGGCGTACTCAGGGAATCATACCTGCCCGCAAATAATCCGGCTGTTAAATTAGCGAAGAAACTGGACAGAAACCAGGTTCCCATAAGAAGCGAGGCAAATTTTACAGGGGCAAGCTTTGTTACCACTGAAAGTCCAACCGGAGAAATACATAATTCACCCAGAGTATGAAATAAATAGACCCCTATAAGCCATAAAAACGAGACTTTACCTATTGTTTCAGAGGCTAATGAGGCTAAAACCATTAAAACAAAGCCAAAAGAAACTAAAAATAGCCCTATAGAGAACTTAACAGGCACAGAGGGGTTTTTGTTCCCGGAGGAAAGCTCAATCCACATCCTGGAAAATAGCGGAGCAAGCAGTATTATAAGTAATGGATTCACTGATTGAAAATAGCTAACGGGAAATTCCCAGTTTAAAAACGGAATTACCCTGTCAACTGAGCGATCAGCAAACAGAGTTAGTGAACTTCCCGCCTGCTCAAACGATATCCAGAAAAATATACTGAAAAACATAAGTATAAAAATAACTGCAATCCTTTGTTTCTCAACTTTTGTAAGGGGAGTATTTTTACTTACAGTTGCTATATCAATGTTACGCCGGTCAGGAGCATTGCCTATATGCCCGCAAAAACGGTTTTGCCCCCATAAATATATCAGGGCGCCTATTAACATACCGATTCCGGCCATGCCAAATCCATAGTGAAACCCGATTTTTTCACCAAGAGTCCCGCAAATAAGAGGCGAAAAAAACGCCCCTATGTTGATTCCCATATAAAAAATCGTAAACCCCGCGTCTCTTCTGCTATCGCCATCATCGTACAACTTGCCTACGAGCGTTGAGATATTGGGCTTGAAAAAGCCGTTTCCTATAATCAAAAGCCCAAGAGCAGTGTAGAAAAACGGTAAATCACTCACAGTCATCACAAAATGCCCGAGCATCATTAAAAAAACGCCTGTTAAAACGCATTTTTTAGGGCCTAAGTACCTGTCAGCAATGTATCCGCCAATCAAAGGGGTTGCATAAACCAGCCCTGTATAAATTCCATAGATACTGCCCGCCTTTTCCGTACTGAACATAAGGTGTTTAACCATGTAAAGCACAAGAAGCGCGCGCATTCCATAATAGCTGAACCTCTCCCACATTTCCACGGCAAAAAGAAAATACAGCCCTTTAGGATGGCCGGTCTGTACGGCCCGGTTCATTTCTATTGCAGGGGTTTTTGTTTGTTGTTCCAGCATAGTAAATTACAGGCTTTCAAGTTTGTTTAACCTTTTTTCCACAAGCAAGCTAAAAGCGTTTTCCTGAGCTGTTTTACTTAAATATTCCTCCAGAATATCCCTTGCAGCTTTGATTGCGCCGGTCCTCTCATAAAAATCAGAAAGCACAAGAAACAGGTAATCATTTTTCTTAAGCCCTGAAATTCCCTCTTTAAGCACCTGTATAGCATAGCTTGCCATCCCTTTGTCAAAGAAGATTTCCGCCAGGTCTGTATAGTCCTGTACCGTGGTCGGAATTATGCCTACTGCCCGCTGGAAAGCATAATTTGAATCTTTCCTTTTGCCGAGAGTAAGATAACACTGGCTTAAATTATAGTGATAAATCGGTCTGTTAGGGTTTTTCTCGGCGGCTTTCCTGAAAGCCAGGCAGGCTTCTTCATATTTATCGAATTTCAGGCTTAAAAGACCAAGATAATTGTATATCTCAGCATTTTCAGGATGCTTTTTTGCCGCGTCTTTCAGCACATTTAACGCCATTAAAGGTTGGGAATCCATATCATAGCACTTGCTTAACATAATATAAGTTTTGTAGTCAGCAGGGTCAAGCTCAATTGATTTTTGGAAGTCTTCTATAGCAGAAACAAGTTTATTGGAATTTTTGCGCACAACCCCAAGATGGAAGTAAGTTTGCGGGTTATTCTTATCAAATTTTATCGCTAAATTAAGATATCTTTCCGCCATTTCATAGTTAAGTTCATTGGCATAAATGATTCCAAGGTTCTGAGCGGCAAGGAAATGGTCGTTTTTATACTTGAGAGCCTGGCCAAAATTGAATTTTGCCCTGTCATAATCGCCCTTTTTATAGTATGCAAGGCCTCTTGTAAAATACGCCTCGTAATATCGCGGGTCTGTTTCTATGGCTTTATCTAAATAATAAAGCTCCTGGTCGAATTCACGGGCTTTTTTATGGATTACAGCCAGGTTATAGTACCCCTCAGGATAATCCGGGTCAATCTCAATTGCTTTAAGCGCATATTCCTTTGCTTTTTCATAGTTTCTTCTCTTAACCTCAATGTTAGCAAGGTTATTATATCCTTTTGCATACATCGGACTAAGTTCAACAGCCTTTTTAAAGTATTCTTCCGCCTGTGAGAGGTTGTCTCTTTTAAAGAACTCTATGCCCTTACGGTTATAGTAACCTGCTGAGCGGAAGTCCTGTTTTTCCTGTGCTGTATGCATAGGTTTATCAAAATCTTTTTCATCATAGTCATATTGTTCGTATTCCCTGCCGGGTTGCTTGTTTTCATATTCATAATAACCAGCCGGCCTGTTAAAGACCTCATCTTCCCTTTCTTCAGAGTGTTTTTCATGTTTTTTCTTTGTTTTTTCGGAATATTTTTCAACCTTACCTTCAAGCGGGTCAAAAATTTTACCCGGAAGCTTAGAAATTTTTAGCATTTTAAGTTTTGGCATTTTTATTAAAGAAACCCCTGATTTTACCCTGTCCATAAACGAGGGCTTTTCAGCTAAAAAGTCATCAACAGGTTCCTTATCAGGTTCTTTTGCTATTCGGTCAACGTAAAACGGCTCCTGAGTATTTTCTGCCGGTGAGTAAAATTCATCTCCTGCCGGCTCTTCATGCCGGGCAATGCGGTCTGTTATCTGGTTTTTTACAAAAACATATTTCCTGTTTTTCTCAGACAACTCAAGCGCTTTTTCTATATATTCATCGGCTTTTTCAAACTGGCCCTGCTTAATATAGCTCTGTGAAAGCTTATAGTAAGTATAATCGTTGTTTGGGTTTATGTCCCGGGCAATTTTGTAGTATTCAATGGCTGAATCGTATTCCCGGTTATCAAAATACAGGTCTCCAAGGTCTAAGTAGTCTAATTCCTGGGACTGTTTACGGTAAAGGTCGGTAAAACCGTCCCGGGACAATTCCTGCAGGATTTCTCTTTTTTCTTTATCCCGGTAATGTTTTTCAATTCTGTTTTTCTGGGCTAATTGCCTGCGCCGGTTATCCTGCTCAAATGCATTATCTATGGTATTGAATTCTGTTTTGGGTTTATCGGCTATCCATTGACCTTCGTAGAGTTCTTTTTCATAGTATTTTTTTTCGAATTCAGCCATGGAAGCCGGGTTATTGAAGTTTTCAAGCACAAGCTGCTCTCTTTTTTCGAATTCAGAGTCATAGTCATCTGCAATTCTTGTAGAAACTTTTTTTCGGTAATATTTGTACCTTGCGTTACCCGGGTCCAGTTCAACAGCTTTGTTTATGTATGGTTCAGCGTTTATGGGGTCGTTAATGTCCATATAGCTTTTGCATACCTTGAAATAAGTGTTATCATTATAGGGGTTCACGCCAAGAGCGAGGTTATAATACTCAATAGCTTCTTTATACTGGCCATTATCAGCGTGCATATCCCCAAGGTCTATGTAATCATTCTCTTTTTCCTTAACTTCAGTGTAAACATCAAACCTTTCCGGGGTTTTCTCCTGACGGTTTTGCCGCGGGAATTCCGAGGCCTGTATCACTCCGGGCTGCAAGGTTGAAGGGTTGTTTAACAGGGTTACTACCCTGTCAAAATGTTTGACTGACTCTTCATGCCTGCCCATTTTTTTATATGCGACTGCTATGTTGTAATGAGCTTCCACGTTATCAGGATTTTTATTCAGAACAAGCTTGAAATATTTAACTGCTTCGTATAAAGAGTTCTGCTTTAAGTTCTTTACACCCAGCTCAAAGTTTAGTTTTTCAATATTAATCTGCTCTGCAAAAGCATTTACACCCAAAAACAGGAGCAATACAGAGAAAACTATTGGCAGGAAGGTATTTTTATATTTAGAAACTATTGATAACAACTCTTATAACCATATTTAAATTAAAACCCGGTATTATAAATAATATTATAACTGTTTTTATTTAAAGAGTAAGAAACTGTTTAGTTAAAAATCACAAAAAGCTTTAAGAAAAAGTTTTTTTCAAATTGTTAAGTAATTTCCTATGTCCTAAAAAATAGTATAAAATTTTACTTAGGCTTTATATTCAAAGTTTAAGAATTACTGAAATCAACTGCGGGGAGTACATAAAATTGTCTTATAAGGAAATTAACTGCTCAACAGTTAACCGCCATTTAAAAATTAACCGGTTTCTATCTGTTGCTATTGCGGTAAATTTATTAATCTATTCAGGCCTGTTCATTTTCAGCAGGGTAGCGGTTTTTTCAACCACAATCATTGCAGGCTGGATAATTCTGTTGGTGTATGCTGTTTTTAGCGAGTTTATTTTAAACATTGTTAACAATTCCAGCCTGAATTCACAAAAAGCCAGTAACAGCATGTTTAACCTTAATATTATTCTGACATCGCTGTTTTTGCTGTTAATCACGTTTATTTCCGGCAATAAAGAATACCTGTTCCTGTCATTAATCCCTATTTTCCAGGCAATTCTTGAGAAAAAGCCGCATTTTTCAGGAATTATAATCGGCTCAACTGCTGCCTGTATAGTAGCGGCAGACCTTACAGGGTGGTTTAATTTCTACTACCTGCCTGCTAACCTTGCCCCTGTAACCTCAAAATTACTGGCTTTTCTGACTGTTTTTGGTGTTTTGAGCAATCTTGGCTATGTGCTCGCAAAGACCATTACACTTACGCAGGGAAAAGCTGACTATTTGCACAGCATAGCCACAACTGACGCTTTAACAGGGCTTTTAAACAGAAGGGAGTTTAATTTAAGGATATCAGGGGAATTTTCAAGGGCAAAGAGGCATAAATCCCCTCTGAGCCTTGCGCTTTTTGACATTGATTTCTTCAAAAAAATCAATGACACACATGGCCATAATGCCGGTGATGCGATTTTAAGGGAATTAGGAAAACTTATTTCCTCAAACACCAGGACCTGCGATATTGCAGCCCGCTATGGAGGTGAGGAATTCGCATTGATTTTGCCTGAAACATCACAATCAAAGGCATATGAGCTTATGGACAGATTGAGGCACCTTGTTGAAACCCAATTATTCAATAAAACCGGGCGTCCTATCAAAGCAACAGTTAGTGTTGGTGTTGCACAACTGGATTTAACCGATACTTCACCCCTGGATTTTTGCGAAAGAGCTGACAAAGCTCTTTATAAAGCAAAAGAAGGCGGGAGAAACAGAGTTGAAAAGGCGCCTTTTGGGGTTCCCAGAATTAAAATCCGTTCCACCGGAAGCTAAAGAGGGCTTATTACTAAAAAAGCCAAACTTTACCGGCTTTATCCAATAGAAACGCTTTCTTGACTGAAAAATAGCCAGGAAATAAAATAATCAGCCAGAAGAATCATAACAAAAGCCCATACAACAGCCCTGGTAGTTGCGATTCCTACATCAATTGCCCCGCCTTTGGCTTTGTAACCGATTGATGTGCTTGACAGGGAAATTATCCCACCGAAAACAAAGGCTTTTACAATACTTGTAATTATGTCTTTTACCTGTAGCCCGGACCATACAGAGTTTATATATGTTATCGTATTAAGATCGGCAATCATTTTGCTCATTATCATCCCGCCAAGAACCCCCAGAAGATCCGCCAGAATGATTACAAACGGCATTATGAAAAATCCCGCAAAAACCCTTGGCGCCAGAAGATAATTTACCGGACTTACTCCCAGTACCTTCATAGCGTCAATTTGTTCCGTAACTTTCATAGTGGAAATCTCCGCTGCCATTGATGAACCAACAAGAGAAATAACTGCAAAACTTCCTATAATCGGCCCTAATTCTCTTACAATCGCTACAGATACCAACATTCCAACATAATCACCCGCTCCCTGTTTCACCATTTCCAGCGAGACCTGAATCGCAATGATCATACCGGTAATACTGACCATAAGCAGCGAAATCGGCAATGAGTCAAACCCGAACCTTGCTGATTGCTCCAGGAATTTCTGCCTGTCAATGTTTCCTGTAAAAAGACTCTTTAAAGAATGAAAAAGAGTCATTCCTATGTAGCCGACAGTTTCAAACCACTGAACAGTGCCTAAAAATAACTTTTCAAGAAACTTTTTAGAGTAAGTTTTATTATATATATCTAATGCTCTAGCTATTACGCTCATTTTCGGGCTTTATGTCCTAAAAAGATTGTCCAGGAGTATAAATATGAAAATTCCTATGCTTACATAACCGTTAACGTTGAAAAAGGCTTTGTTTAGCCTGGAAAGATCATTCTCTTTTAATAAGCAATGTTCATATATTAGCAAAATTGTTGTTAGAATAATTCCTAACCAGTAGTATAAACCTGCTTGGAGCATTATGCCAAGAATAAAAAGAAAAGTTACGGTAATCAGGTGAAATAACCCGGACAAAATAAGGCTCTTTTCGCCACCAAGCCATGCCGGAATGCTGAATAAGTTGTTCTGCCTGTCAAATTCAATATCCTGAAGCGCATAGATAACATCAAACCCGGCAACCCAAAAAACAACGGCAAATCCCCATATTATAACAGGAAGAGTGATTTCCCCACTGACAGCAAGCCAGCCACCTCCGGCAGCAGCGCCTAATGCGCCTCCAAGCACAAAATGCGACAGGCGGGTAAATCTCTTGGTGTATGAGTAAAGCCCCAGAATCAATATTGCCAGGGGTAAAAGCTGTTTACATACCAGAGGGAGCTGCCAGGTAGCAAAAATCAGAAGTCCAAATGATAAAACTGCAAGTAACAAAGCTGATGCCTTTTTTATCCGGCCCGCAGGAATTGCCCTACAGGAAGTCCGGGGATTTTTTCTGTCAATTTCCGCATCAATGACTCTATTTAAAGCCATAGCAGCAGTTCTTCCACCTACCATCGCAAGCAAAACCCAGAAAACCACGGTTAAATCAGGAATTTGCCCGGGACTTGCAAGCAGCATGCCTGACAGGGCAAATGGCAGGGCAAATATTGTATGCTCAAATTTGATTAACTCGAAGTATTCAAAAATTTTTGATATTAAAGGGTTTGATTCTGCTTTTAGCAATAATTCGCGCATAGGCCCGATAAAATTTTATTCATTAATAAAAATATTACATAAAAAACTTACCGGGCAAAATTAAAGATTATGAAATTAATGCCTGGTAATTAAGTGGCATAAAATTACGTGATTTGTAATTGCAAGCCGTGGAGCATGAATACAAGTTGATAAAAGGCTTTCTCAGGACAAGTTGGCAGATTTATCCGGTCTTGAAAAAAGCTATATAACCCGAATGACGGGTTAGCTAAAAATGAATTATAGCCTAGTGCACAGTTAAGTAAATTTTATAGAATCGTCATTCTGAGCCGCCTCCCGCCATAGGC
>JANQEB010000279.1 GCA_028278605.1 Candidatus Gastranaerophilales bacterium | reverse complement strand
TCGTCATTCTGAGCCGGCTCCCGCCATAGGCGGGGCGGGCGAAGAATCTCATTACCTGAGATCCTTCGGCAAGCCTCAGGATGACGGACAAAATTAATTTAACAGAGTACTAGTCGGCTTATTGTCGGATAGGCTTTTAGTGAGTAAAAATAGGTGAGCTTTAGCCCACCCATTTTTTAACTTTTTAAATTCAAATTTTCAATATGATTGTTCTATCAGTTACATTTCCCACTGTTTATATCATTTCGAGGAATGGGTTCGGACGATTCTTGATTTGCTCGTGAAGTTGCCTATATTGCTCCAACAAGCTTTCTGCATCGGATTGATCTTGACTATTTCTTAGATCCTGACACAAATTATAAAGAGGTGAGTTAAATGGTATTTTTCTACACGGATCATCATTTACTCCTTTCTCGTTTCACCATTAATAAGTACCACTCCGGGCGGCGTTCCTTGAATACCTAATTCTGACATAATTTTGTCTCCTTTCCTAAATAACTAAATTAACCCTACTCTTGTAATCTACCCTTATAATTAATTTGTTATTAATATAAAAACAAATTGTTTTAAAAAATTGCTTTTATATTACTTGAATTGTTAATTAATTTTCCTTATGTCATTGCGAGGAGGGTACAAACCCTTCAGCGAAGGGTTTGTGCCCGACGTGGCAATCCATATAAATGAAATGTTTTTATGGATTGCGGAGCCTGTGCTGAGCGAAGCCGAAGTATCGCTTCACTCCTCGCAATGACAGTTTTGGCAAATGTTGCTCAGTCGTATCCTGGTTTTCGGCTAATTCGTAATTCAGGTTAATTAATTTTAAAAAATTTCATCAAGCCATAACTGTTTTTTAGCTAACTGATGACTCGATTTAGAGCCTATCCGAGAAATAATAATCTACCGTCATGTTGAGCATAGCGAAACATCTCATGAAATACAAGGAGATTCTTCGCTTCGCTCAGAATGACGCTATTAAGTAATTGTCGGATAGGCTCTTAGTTATATACACATATAACCGAGTTGCCCATTCGGCTTTGCTCAGGGCAGGTTTCGCAATCTTTTTGCTTACGATGACATCACGTCAAAAAAACCAATACATGCTATTTTTCTAAAACCTCAACTGCAAGCTCATAAATCTCTTTTTTAACCCCGCCGTATAAAAGGGAAATTATCTTGCTTAATTCCTTTACCCCATAACCTGCCCGGCTTAAAACCATGATTTTTTCTTCCAGCTCCTGTTTATCAAAAACTTTTTCCGGCTCCCGGCCTTCTATGATTAAAACTATCTCTCCCCTGGGCGGGTTCTGCGAGTAATAATTAATTAGATTCTCCAGAGAATCCCGTTTTATCTCCTCATAAACCTTGGTTAGCTCCCTTGCAACGCTGGCATGCCTGTTGCCGATGATTTCCAGTGTATCCTCAAGGGTTTTGACAAGCCTGTTAGGGGATTCAAAAGCAACAATGTTTATACCTGCGTATTTCACAAGGACCTTCTCTTTTTCCTTTTGGGTCTTTGGCAAAAAACCCACGAAAACAAATGGCATTTGTCCGGCATAACTTGCGGATAAGGCTGTTATGACTGAATTTGCCCCCGGCAGCGGAATTGCCTGTATCTGGTTTTGGTAGGCCTGCTTTATTAATTCCCCGCCGGGATCGCTTATAAGCGGGGTTCCAGCGTCTGAAACCAGGGCTATGTCTTTGCCTTCATTAAGAAGCCCTATCAGGTAGCTGCTTTTTTGCTTTTCACTGAACTTATGATAACTTATCAGCTTTGTGTTTATATCATAATGATTAAGCAGCTTTTGAGTTATTCGCGTATCTTCACATGCAATCAGGTCAACCTCCTTAAGGGTCCTGATCACTCTTAAAGTAATGTCCTCAAGGTTTCCAACCGGTGTTGGGCAGATATATAATTTACCTTTATTCATTATTTTATCTCTGGCCTGTTTTATACTATTATAATAAATAACACAAGCAGGCCCAGGGAAGAAAAATCGGGGAAAATAAGTGACATCCTGTTATAAATGGACATATAGAAATAAAGATATCAACAGCGGAAACTTTGCTGAAATCAAAAACGCCACAGGTTCGGGAATTATCGCAAGCCTGCTTATAAACAGGGGTATAACCTCTCCTGAAGTTGCAAAACAGTTTTTAGACCCGGAAAATATCAAGCTGTCTTCTCCTTTTATTTTTGAAGACATGCAAAAAGCCGTTGACAGGATCAATGATGCGGTTCAAACGCAGGAATGCGTTGTTATTTATGGTGATTTTGATGCTGACGGGGTTACAAGCGCCTCTGTGTTATATAAAACATTGAAATTTCTCGGCGCAAACACTGACTATTATATACCTGACAGGATGGATGAAGGCCATGGCATAAACAGGGCTGCTCTTTGTAAGTTAATAAGCCAGGAAAAGGCCAAATTAATAATCACAACAGACTGCGGAATAAGCAATTACCAGGAGGTTAAGCTTGCGCAAAGCCTTGGCACGGACGTAATAATCACTGACCACCACGAACCGCCGGAAGAAATCCCTCCCGCATATGCTATTATAAACCCCAAAACAATGAGCGAAGACCCTGCCGGACTAAAAAAACTTGCAGGCGTCGGGGTTGCATACAAGCTGGCGCAGGCACTTTTAGAAGTCAATAACAAGCCGGAATTCACTGAAGAGCTGCTTCACCTGGTGGCAATAGGGACTATTGGCGATGTAATGCCGCTTCTGGGGGAAAACCGCGCTCTTGTCCATAAGGGACTTGAACTTATAACAAGGAAAAAACCCCCGGCCATAGCCAAAATTCTTGAAATTGCAGGGTATAAGCCTGACAGGAAACTTAACAGCGGCATGGTTGCTTTTGGGATTGTCCCCAGAATCAACGCAATAGGCCGTCTTGCCGGGGCAAACCCTGCTGTTGAGCTCCTGGTTACTGATGATGGGCAAAAACTTGAAGAACTGGCCCATGAGCTGGACCAAAACAATAAAGAAAGGCAACAGATTTGCGAAAGCACGTTTCAAAAAGCTGAAGACAAGATATTTACCGAAATTGACCTTGATAAGAATAAAGCGTTGATTCTGGCGGATAGGGACTGGCATCCCGGAATTGTCGGGATTGTAGCGTCAAAACTTGTTGAAAAATATTACAGACCGGCATTTTTACTATCCATAGACGAAGAAGCCAGGGAAGGGCGCTGTTCTGCCAGAAGCGTCTCTGCCTTAAACCTTTATGACACGCTTACGGTATTTTCTGATCATTTTATCCGCTTTGGAGGCCATGCCCTTGCTGCCGGGTTCGTGTTTAACCTTGATAAAATCAGCTTTGAGAGCTTAAAAACCAAAATAAATAACCATATAGATAGTATTCTGGAATTCGATGATCTAAGTCCTGAATTAAAGCTTGATATGGACATAGAGCCTGCGGATTTGACTATAGACTTTATAAATGAACTGGACAGGCTTGCTCCTTTTGGCGAGGCTAACCCCTATCCGGTCTTTGCAATCCCTGATTTAACCCTGAGAAGCTATTCTTTGCTGGGCCAGAAAAAGAACCACCTGAAATTAATGTTCACGGATAACAGGGATAGAGTGCTGGAAGCTGTGTGGTGGAATAAAAATGAGCTTGATATCTCAATTTCCGAGCAGGTGGATGTTGCTTTTGTGCCTTCTATTAATAATTATATGGATAAGCAGCGGATTCAGCTGGTTATAAAGGATATTCGCCGGGTAGAAGACAGGTGCAGGGAAAAAGTCGATATAACTCAATGCAGCTTGCAGGAGTTGCCTGAGGAAGCTTTAGAGGATGGACCGTTAGTGGTTGAACCTATTGAGTATGCCAGAGCCGAAATTGATATAAACTGGGTGGACCACAGGCAGGAAAACGGCTTTAAACGGGAGTTTCTTGACTATCTTATGTCTCTTGGCGATAAAGTATCGATTTTTGCTGAAAGCCTGAGAGCAAAGGAGATTCTGGAGAATGTTTCTTATCTTAAGCCCCTGGCAGTAACCAGGACTGATATCAGAATTTCTGAATGCGTTGTATTTCTTGATTTGCCTGCTGATGACATGACTTTTATGAACGTAATAAAGCAGGCTGACCCTAAAGAAATCCACTTGTTCGGGCTTATGACACCTTATGAGCCGGTGGATTTGATAAGGAAGGTTTCCGGCATGCTCAAGTATGCCGGTAGCTCAAAAGACGGGGTTATAAACCTGGAGCGCGCCCCGTGCGCCCTTGCGGTCCCCGCGGAATTGTTTATGGCCTGCGTGGAACTTCTTGACAGCGCCGGTGTGGTTGAAATTGTTGAGATAAACGAGAGTTCCATTGAGTTTAGCTTTAAAGGCAGCGTGAATTTGGCTGCAATACAGCAATTGCCTGATTATACCAGTTTTCTCAATGCGCTGACTGAATTTGAAAACTATAAAAACGATTATAAAACCAAAGACATTGAGCAGGTCAAACAGCTAATCAGTGATTGCTGTTCTTTGATCGAGGTTAAATAACCCAAATGACGGGTTAGCTAAAAAACAATTATAGCTTGATAAAAATTCCTTAAAATTTAT
>JANQEB010000199.1 GCA_028278605.1 Candidatus Gastranaerophilales bacterium | reverse complement strand
GTACGTCATTGCGAGCCGTGGATCTTCTTATATATGCGTATAATCGTGTTGCGAAGCAATCTTTTTACCTGCTATGCCGTTATTAAGATTGCTTCGGATATTGGCTTTCTGCTTAAAAGCAAAGTTTTATGCCTCGCAATGACGTTGTGATTTTTACAAGGCATTTTGCAAGACCGCTTCTAGAAGTAGTCTCAAAAGTCTTATTATAATTTTTTAATTTTATTGCACTGGAATGCAGGTAAGTCATTGCGAGGCTTGAAACATCTTATGTACAAGGAAAGTATTATTCCGAAGCAATCTTCCCTGGCCACTGTATGCTTTTTAGATTGCTTGCTAAAATGCGGACAGCACCGCCTGCTTCGCTTCGGAAGAGATCTATCAGCCATATCAAGCCTTTCAAATATAAAATTATGGAAAACAATGTTGAGCATGGTATAAGTAAAGTATAAATTCGGTATGGGTTCCAGATGGAGTTGAAAATATGACTAAAACATTTCAGAAAACAGAGCAAATTTCCCCTTTGCAAAAGCAAAGAGCTGCATATCAGCCAAAATTACCGTCATCACTAAAACAGGGAATAAAAAACCTGAAAATCGTTGAAGGCGAGACAACAACAGCCGCTGAAAACATTGATGAAATCAAGGAAATCTTCCCTAACCTTTTCGGGTCTAAAGTAATCACGTTTGAACCGGGAAACAGCAGTGTTGAGCAAAAAACAATTAACGTTGGGGTGATTCTCTCAGGCGGACAGGCTCCCGGAGGACATAACGTTATAGCCGGAATTTATGACGCCCTGAAAGAAGCTAACCCTGAAAATAAACTCATAGGTTTTCTCGGCGGACCGGCAGGGATAATTGACGCTGATTATATTGAAATCCAGGGTGATTATTTAGACGGGTTCCGCAATACAGGCGGATTTGACATAATAGGTTCCGGCAGGACAAAGCTTGAAACTGAGGAACAGTTTGAAAAAACTCTTCAAAATTGTAAAAATCTTAATGTATCAGCCGTAATTGTTGTTGGCGGTGATGATTCCAATACAAACGCTGCCATGTTAGCTGAGTTCTTCAGGAAAAAAGACGAAGATACCCAGGTAATCGGGGTTCCCAAGACAATCGACGGTGATCTTAAAAACGGGCAGATTGAAATCTCATTTGGCTTTGATACAGCCACAAAACTATACTCAGAGCTTATCGGAAACATCCAGAAAGACTCAAATTCCGCTAAAAAATACTGGCACTTCATCAAGTTAATGGGCAGAAGCGCTTCCCACATCGCCCTTGAGTGCGCATTAAAGACACAGCCTAATATTACCTTGATTTCCGAGGAAGTAAAAGAAAAAAATATGTCATTAGAACAAATAATTGACTATATGGCTGATATCATCGCCAAAAGGGCAGAACAGGGAAAAAACTTTGGGGTGGCATTGATTCCCGAGGGATTAATCGAGTTTGTCCCGGAAATGAAACAGCTTATCTCAAACCTGAATGACCAGCTCGCTGAATGCGAAAATAAACAGGAATACAACGTAATGCAAGGCTGGGATACCAAAATAGCTTACATTAAAGGCTTACTCAGAAATGCAAACAGCGACCTGTTTAATTCGCTGCCAAAATCAATCCAGATCCAGCTTCTCTTAGACAGAGACCCTCATGGCAATGTCCAGGTTTCAAAAATCGATACAGAAAAGCTTCTTACCGAGATGCTCCAGGAAAAACTCAAAAAAATGAAGGAAAATGGCGAATATAATGGTAAATTCTCAACCCAGGAACACTTCTTCGGCTATGAAGGAAGATGCGCAGCCCCGTCAAATTTTGATGCGGATTACTGCTATTCACTGGGATACAATGCTTTCGCACTTGTGCAGTTTGGTTTAAGCGGGTATATTTCTTCTGTCAGAAACCTGACTAAACCAGCTGATGAGTGGATAGCCGGCGGAATCCCCCTGACTTCAATGATGAACGTTGAAAAACGCCACGGAAAGCAAAAACCTGTTATTAAAAAAGCCCTGGTAGAACTTGACGCGGCGCCTTTCAGGAAGTTTTGCGAAAACAGGGAAGCCTGGGCTGCCGGGGAAAATTATATTTATCCCGGCCCGATCCAGTACTTTGGCCCGGCAGAAGTTGCTGATATCACAACAGAAACCTTGCAGCTTGAAAGAAATTTTTAATAACTGAAAGATACCAGGGGTATGGTAGGCAGGTTTCAGACATTTTTTAATTTAATTAATTTGAAGATCACTACCAAAATTTGGTAGTGGTACTTTTTGACATGACGTCATTGCGAGGAGTGAAACGACGAAGCAATCCATCACCAGGTAGACTCTCAAGTGGATTGCTTCGCCCGCCCCGCCCATGGCGGG
>JANQEB010000187.1 GCA_028278605.1 Candidatus Gastranaerophilales bacterium | reverse complement strand
GAAAAATTAGGACTTGAAAGAATTCGAAAAATCAGAAATGATATTACATTTTATTCAATAGTTTTATCCACTCTATGTGCTTACAATGCAATAGTATTGATGAATTTACATATTTAAGCTAATTTGCGACTCGAGTTAATTAGCAACTCAGGTTAGTGTAGTTTTTCAAGGGCTTTAACTGCCTCTTTATCTGTTGGGTCAAGCTCCAGGCACTTCTGGTAAAACTTTTTTGCCAGTTCTGTATAACCCATGTTCTCCAGCGTTAAACCAATGTTAAAATATATGTCCTTATTGCCGGGAGCAAGCTCCATTGCTTTTTTGAAGGAATCTATGGCTTTTTTATAGTTTTCTTTTTTATAGTGAAGGTTACCAAGGTTATAATAAGCGTACATAAAGTCAGGCTTTAGCCGGGCAACTTTTTTAAATTTTTCTTCCGCTTTTACAAGTTCATCCATTTTATACAAACAAATTGAGTGCATATAAGAAATTTTGTAATCATCAGGAGAAAGGGTTTCTGCTTTTGAAAAAAACTCACATGCCTTTTGGGTATTGCCTGCTTTTAAGTAAACTTTACCCATGTTTGTGAGGTTTTGCGGCTTATTGCCTGCAAACTTCTCCATTTCAAGCAGGGTAAGTTCTAATTCAGGTAAGTCTTCCTGTTTTTTTACCAGGTTTGCCGCTTTTTTAAGTTTTTCCGTGAATTCACTCTGCTCTAAGTCAGAAAACAGGTTTACCCCCGGCCTGTCTTTTTTTGCCACAGGCCTTTTATTACCGGGACTGGTTGTTCCTGAGAGTTTTATACTATGGATTCCCTGCCGGCCCTGAGAAGTGGCTGTAACATTCTCTTTATTTTTTTGGCGGGGTCCGGAAAAAATATCTTTTTGAAACTTGGGGTTTTTATTTGAAAAAATCGCATCGTGTTTAAAACTACCCGTAACAAGGTCAAAATCACTAAAATAAAACTCTTCCAGCTCAAGTTTTATAATACGGTCTTCTATTATTAATGTGTCATGAAAATCAGCAAATTCTTCTCTTGTAACCCTTACATTAATCGTGTCCGGCTCTTTTTCGCTGTTAATGACAATTGAAAAAGCTCCTTTGCCCGGCACAAAGCAACAAAAAAAGCATGCCAGGATTATTAACGCTAATTCTAAAAAATATTTTTTCAAAAATTTATGGGCCCTAAAATTTTTTCATTACTACTTTAATTTTAAGCAGTTTTTGCAAAAAGTCCAGTTAAAGCGAGTTTTGGCCTGTTTAAAAATTTCTTTGAGTGTAAGTGTTTGTTATATAAAGAAAGAAAAACTTTTAACTTTTTAAAATATTTATGTAGAAAACCTCTTGCACATTTTAGCATTATAAATATAATAATAATTGTTGTTTATTGGTTTTTTTGAAAGGAGATATCCATGAATAAGGAAGAATTAGTACAAGAGGTCGCAAAAAAAGCTAAAGTTACTCAAAAAGAAGCATCTGAAGTATTATCAGTATTTGTAGATGTTATTGAAAAGGCAGTTTCAAAAGGTAAAAAAGTTACCCTGGTAGGGTTCGGAACATTCGAAGCACGCAAGAGAGCTGCCAGGACCGGAAGAAACCCTCAAACAGGTAAAGAAATCAAAATTCCTGCTAAAACTGTTCCATCATTCACAGCCGGTAAAAAATTCAAAGAGTTAGTAAACAAGTAGAAATTAGATAACTTTTAATAAAAAAGGGTTGTTTTTCCAAGGACAGCCCTTTTTTAGTTTGTTATATAATTTTTTAGTAAACATAGAGTTAAACGGAAAAATGATTCTGATTACCGGAGGCGCAGGTTACATAGGGAGCCACTGTGCCCTTGAAATGACAAGGGCGGGTTATGATTGTGTCGTGCTTGATAACCTCTCTGAAGGACATGCAAAGGCAGTTCAAACTGACAGGTTTTGCCGGTCAGACCTTGCTGATATTGATGAAACCAGAGAGGTATTTAAACAATACCCTGTAGAGGCAGTAATTCATTTTGCCGCAAGCTGCTATGTCGGGGAATCTGCCGTAAACCCTCAAAAATACTACCGGAATAACGTTGTTAATACGCTGAACCTGCTTCAGGCAATGATTGAAAATGATGTTAAAAAAATAGTATTTTCCTCAACCTGCGCAACCTATGGAAACCCTGAGTACACCCCTATTGATGAAAAGCACCCCCAAAACCCCATAAACACATACGGCAAAACAAAATTAATGATAGAAACTATTTTGGAGGATTTTGACAGTGCTTACGGTTTAAAATATATGGCTTTAAGGTATTTTAACGCCTCAGGAGCTGACAACCAGGCAAACATTGGAGAAAGCCATAACCCTGAAACCCATCTGATACCGCTTGTTCTTGAAGTTGCGGCAGGAAAAAGGGAACTGATAAAAATATTTGGCGATGATTACGATACACCTGACGGGACCTGTATAAGGGACTATATTCACGTTAATGACCTTTCCACCGCTCACAGGTTAGCGCTGGAAAAGCTGTTTAGCGGCGCTGACAGCAATTTCTATAACCTGGGAACCGGAAAAGGAGTTTCCGTTAAGGAAGTTATTGATATTAGCGGACATGTAACAGGCAAAACCATAAGAAAAGAAATTGTACAAAGAAGACCGGGCGACCCGCCTGTTTTATTTGCAGATAACAAAAAAGCAAAATTAGACCTGGGATGGTCTCCTGAATATAATGAAATAAATGATATAATTTCAACAGCCTGGAATTGGGAACAAAACAGGCAATATTAGGAGAGTTTAATTAAATGAAGAAAATACTTGTTACCGGCGGAGCAGGATTTATAGGTTCACATTTATGCGAGAAACTTCTTGAGCAGGGCAATGAAGTTGTGTGCGTTGATAACTTTTTTACCGGTTCAAAAAAAAATATTTTACATTTACTGGACAACCCGTTTTTTGAAGTAATAAGACACGATATTATAAAATCCTTGCTGGTTGAGGTTGATGAAATCTATAATTTTGCCTGTCCGGCATCACCTGTTCATTACCAGTACAATGCAATAAAAACAATTAAAACAAATGTCCTTGGCACAACAAACATGCTCGGGCTGGCAAAAAGATTAAGGGCAAAGTTTCTTCAGGCATCTACTTCAGAGGTTTACGGCGATCCTCTTGAGCATCCCCAGCCCGAAACCTACTGGGGAAATGTTAACCCCATAGGTATAAGAAGCTGCTACGATGAAGGAAAACGTGTGGCTGAGACCTTAACAATGGACTATCACAGACAAAACAACGTAAAAATTAAAATCATAAGGATTTTTAACACATACGGCCCAAGAATGGCGGCTAATGACGGAAGAGTTGTAAGCAACTTTATTGTCCAGGCTTTACAAAACCAGGACCTGACCGTTTATGGCAACGGTTCACAGACAAGGTCTTTCTGCTATGTAAATGATCTTGTTGACGGAGCTATAAAAATGATGGACTCAAAAGATGAGTTCATTGGGCCTGTTAATCTCGGTAATCCCGTTGAAACGCCAATAATTGAGTTTGCGGAAAAAATTATTGAAATGACGGGAAGCAGCTCTAAAATAGCGTATAAACCTTTACCGCAGGATGACCCTGTCCAGAGAAAGCCTGATATTACTCTTGCAGGACACGAACTTGGCTGGCAACCAACCGTTGCACTTGAGGATGGGCTTATGAAAACAATTGAGTACTTTGAAAGTAAGCTTAAAAAAGAAAAAATTAAAGTTTAGTCAACAGTATGTTGTCCAAATATAGCTTGCCCTTAAAGACATTTAGCTATCTTATATAAGCCTGTAACAAGGCTTATAGTTCTACTTTGCATGGTTTAGGGCATTATGAGAGCTAAGTTTAAATGTTAAAAAATGTTAAAAAAAAATTAAATTCTGAATATATAAATATATTTTTGTTTTTATATACATAGAAATAATAAGTCCATTTCAAATTATTTAACTGGCTTGAGGAGTTAAATCCATTTTTCCTAATTAAATAGATCAGTCTTATGTAACATATTAATATCGAGGAGGAGATTCTATGTGGAACGTTTCTAACCCGTTTATGTCACCTGGCATGGGAGGACCTAACATGATGGTCGCGCCAAATTATAACATGCCAAATTACAATATGCCGACTTTTAATTCAATGCCAAATTACAACATGTCAAATTACAATATGCCGACTTTTAATTCAATGCCAAATTTTAACTCAACAAATAATTATTTAGGCTATTCTAATTACAATATGCCAACTTTTAACTCAATGCCGACTTTTAATAATTACCTGAACTATTCTAATAATTACAATATGTCAAACTACAACACAACAAATATTTATAATAATTATTTTGGCAACTCAACACCGCAATTCCCAATGTTCCAGGGGCAAATGTTCGGTAATCCAATGTCGCAATTCTCGATGTTCCAGGGACAAATGTTCGGTAATCCAATGCCGCAATTCCCGATGCCGCAATTCCCAATGCCGCAATTCCCAATGCCGCAATATTCAATTATGGATTCACTAAATTCAATGATTAATCAAGTATTTATGAGTTCATTGTATGATAATATATTTGCTGATTATGACTGGAATTCAGCGTTTGATAATATGTTTTCTCCCCCACCAATTGATCAAACTATAATTGATATCATTGCTAAAGGCTGGGGCGACCCTCACTTTGTAGTGACAAACAGCAAGGGTGAACAACTTACAACAGATCATAAAGGTATAGATGATAATACATATAATATCCTTGATGCAAGAGGAGACGACGGACTGCTCATTGACGCTAAATACGTTCACTGGAGTGATGAAGCTCCTCAGGTAATGGGCACAATGAGAGTTATGGCCGGTAATGACGAGCTGATATTCGACAGAGACGGAACAGCAACTCTTAACGGACAAGCCCTTGAAAAAGGTAAATCTTATACAGCCGCTGATGGAACTAAAATTAAGTACCTTGAAGACGGAAATATGGAGATTGTTTCCAAAGAAAACGACGCTACAATTAATTTAATTAACCAGGGCGGCAGTTACCTTGATATAGAAGTCGAAGGCGGCAGCAAACTAGGTAACGGCAATAAAGAACTCGGCGGTGTTTTAGGTACATTGCTAAATAATAGAGATAACCTTGATACACTTGGTAAAAGCAGAGTAACTGATGTAAACGGCGATGGTATATCTGATGATCTTAATGGAGATAACTTCATAGATGATAAAGAATTCGCAAAGCTCGGATACAACTTCGATGTTACAAACACAAGAGCTATTGCATAAAAACTAAGATTAGAGAGAAACTATAAGGTTTTTTTTAAGAGGCAGTCCGGCAGACTGCCTCTCTTTATTTTTTAGCTAAAACCTTTTTTAAGTTTTTTCTTTAAGTTTTTTTCCAAGGTTTCTTCCCCATTCTTCCGCTCTGTTGTCAATATCGTATTTTTCATATATTCTTCCTGACTCAAATTCTGAATGGAGGAGTAAAAGACCACATCCAGCGCCTAATGCCACTTTTGCCCAGGTTGGATAGCATTTCAGCCCGGAAACTAAACCTTTTACCGGATATTTAACAGATTCCCAGACTCCTTTCATGAATTTTTTATTTTTAAAAGCATTCATCAATGGCTTATGTCCGGTTTTTGAGAATTGCATTAAAGGCTCGACGAACTTATCAAGAACTTTTTTCACAGGTTTTTTGCTGATAATAACTTCACCCGCTTTATGGGCTATTGTACCAAGTATAACTCCCGTAGCCAAAGCTAGCCCTGTTATCATGCCTTTTTTATTTAACTCTTTCTTTTCCTGTTTGTATCCTTCGGGATAAATATCCTTCCAATTGTTAATTTCAGACTTTGAGGGATTTTTTTCAGCTGCCTGGTTTCCAGCTACTGCTTCATTTGCCTTGAATGGAACAACTGATTTAATCACTATATTCTCCTTTTTATAGAACTTACTATATTTTTAGTTTCCTATTAAAAATAATGATCCTGAAGATTTTGTTTGACTGTTGGGATAAAGATTTTTAAAAAAAATTTACATTTATTAACTTTATGAATATTATTTTCATTTAAGAGCCTATCCGGAAAATATTTTTATAATCAACAAACATCTGTCATTGCTAGGGTTGCAACTACGTCATTGCGAGCCGTAGGTCGTGAAGTACAAGCAAACAAATTGTAAACAGGTTGGGTCAATTTTGTAAATTAACCCAACAAAATAAGGATTTTCTGCTGTTGGGTCAATTGTATTGATGACTTCTTACAATTGACCCAACCTTGTATGATTAATTTTAGATAAACTTAAGAAGTTAGTAGTAAAGTTTGAACGGATAAAGACTGTACCCAACCTTTGCCTAAAAGCTGATT
>JANQEB010000174.1 GCA_028278605.1 Candidatus Gastranaerophilales bacterium | reverse complement strand
CTTGAGTCTACTTGGTGATGGATTGCTTCGCCCGCCCCGCCCATGGCGGGTACTGGGCTCGCAATGACAAATCACGTATTTTTATACCACTGCCAAATTCTTTGTATTTTTGAAGCTATTTTGATGCGCAAAAAATGAACAAACCAAGTAACTAAGAAATAAACTTAAAACTAAAAAATGAAAATAACTTATTAAACAAATTTTATTTAATTATGCACTAGCCATGTTGGCTAAACACTCTTTTTTGAAACTATAAAAAGTTTTTTTGAGTTATTATTTTATAAAGTAACTAAATTGACAAATTATTTGTAAAAAATACGGGGAGATTTAGACCTGATATGAAAAAAGAAAATTTGTTGTTTTTATTTATCCTGGCGCTTCTGGCTGCAAGCGTGCTTGTAATTATAGTGAAACCCACAAAGCTTGGGCTTGACTTAATAGGAGGTTCAAGACTTGTGCTTGAAGCCCAGACAACCGGGGATGTACCGCAAATTACCAACGAAGTAATGGACAGCCTTCAATTTTCCATAGAAAACCGTGTTAACTCAATGGGTGTAGCTGAAACCGTCGTCCAGAGAGTAGGCAAAGACCGGCTCCTTGTGGAAATACCAAATATAAGCGACCCTCAAAAAGCCAAGGAATATTTAGGTAAAACCGCTAACCTTGAATTCAAGAAGCAAAAAGAAGGGTTTAAAAAAGGTGAAAAAATCTGGGTCAGCACGGGAATTTCCGGCAAAGACCTGAAAAAAGCTTACGTGGGAAGCGGCGCAGCAGGTAACTGGCTTGTTAATTTTGAATTGAATGATAAAGGCGCGAAAAAATTCGCGCAACTGACCGAGGAACTTGTAGGACAACCTTTAGGGATCTTTTTTGACGGGGAATTAGTTTCCAGTCCGATGGTAAGAACTGCAATAACGGGCGGAGCAGGCTATATAGAAGGAGTAGATTCCCTTGAGGAAGTTAAAAACATGGTTAACCTGCTAAACGCTGGCGCACTACCGGTTCCAGCAAAAATTATTGAGGAAAATTCAGTAGGTCCGACCCTTGGGCTTGATTCCATAGAAAAAAGCAAAATTGCAGGTATAATTGGCCTGGGCCTGGTAATGATCTTTATGCTTGCCTATTACAGGTTGCCGGGTCTTATTGCCGATATTGCGCTGGTAATTTACGGATTATTTATATTTGCTATATTCAAAATCGTCCCTGTAACCCTTACCCTTGCAGGAATCGCAGGGGTAATTCTCAGTATAGGAATGGCAGTTGACGCTAATATCCTGATTTTCGAGAGGACAAAAGAAGAACTTCGCATAGGAAGAACCCTTTACACCGCAATAAATGCCGGGTTTGACAGGGCATTTACCAGTATTTTCGACAGTAATATGACTACTATTATAACCTGCGTGATCCTTTACCTGCTGGGAACAAGTATAGTAAAAGGCTTCGCGCTTACACTGGCGATTGGTGTGGTTTTAAGTATGTTTACCGCAATTACGGTTACCAAAAACTTTATGAAGTTATTCTTCGGCTATAGCGAAACCCTGAATCCGGCATGGTTCGGGCTCAGGCCGGAAGAAATCGGAAAAGCTCATAAAGTTGAAGATACAAGCCCAAGAAAAGCTAAGCTCGGCGTTATTGACTAATTCATCCCGTCATTCTGAGCCGCCTCCAGCCATAGTCGGGGCGGGCGAAGAATCCGGTTCCTTCGCTAAACCTCAGGATGAAAAGAGAAATGACAGGAGAAAAAAGGAGAAAAAAGCGAAATGTCAAACAAATCCAAGGATAAATATATAGGGAAAATGCTAATAGACGTAGTCAAGTACAGATGGGTATGGGTAGTTTTCTCGTTATTTCTGGTTATCCCGTCGATTGCGGTTATGATTTACTCTTCAACACAGTATGAAAACCATTCCCCTATGAGGCTGGGGATTGATTTTACCGGAGGAACATTGCTCCAGTACGGCTTCATGCAGGAATTACAAAAATCTGATATAGCAAAAATAAGAGAACAGCTAAAAGCAGTTGGCGCTGAAAATGCAATAATCCAGGTCCAGCAAAGCAGCGAAGTGCTTGGGGAAACAGGCGAAAAACCTGCCCCTCCCGCTGAAAAGGCCCCTGCCGCCCAGGAGCCCCCCCCCGTAGCTGACAGTGAAACAATAGTGCCAATTGAGCAAAAAGACGACCGGATCAAAACAGTGGTTTCTATCAGGACGCGTTTTCTTGATAGTGAAACCGCCGATAGTGATACTGCAAAGATAAATACAGCTTTGCGCCAGGAATTTGGAGAATTTGTGCCCCTGCAGGTAAGTGCAATCGGTCCTACACTTGGCAAAGAGCTGTTTAAAAATGCGCTTATCGCTTTATTCCTGGCTTTTATCGGAATCGTGGGTTACCTGACAGTCAGGTTCAGCATAGACTATGCTATGTTTGCGCTGGTCGCGCTTTTTCATGACGCAATTTTTGTATGCGGTGTGTTTTCGCTGTTTGGACTGCTCTTTGGGACTGAAATTGACAGTTTGTTCATAACTGCAATTCTTACAGTGATTGGATTCAGCGTACATGATACCATTGTTGTGTTTGACAGGGTAAGGGAAAATACGAGATTTCACGCGAAGAACAAGACATTTAACGAAATTGTTAATATAAGCGTTAACCAGACCCTTGCAAGAAGCATAAATACTTCTTTAACAACACTTATTACGCTGGGTGCGCTGTACCTCCTGGGCGGAGTAACCACAAAAGATTTTGTGCTGGCAATGATGCTGGGTATTGCTATCGGGACTTATTCAAGTATATTTAATGCAAGCGTGCTCCTGGCATGGTGGAGAGAAAAAACAGGTCATAAACTTGCGTAAATTATGAGTCGGTTTTGTCTGAATTATCCTGGTTTTGAGCGTTTTCTTCTGAATTCCGGTCTTTTTTGTCGGCGTCCTTGCCGTCAAGGTATTTGTTTAACAAACGCTTACCAACTGTATTGACAGTCTCTTTAGCTGCTTCTTTTAAAAATTCCTCCATTACTCCTTCAACAAAGCAGAGTTTTTCTCCTGAAACTTCTTGCTCATAAGCACTGGCAGGGAAATTAAGGACTAAAAACAAACTAAACACGTAAGCAAGTAATTTTTTATTCATACAAAACCCCAAAAACTTGTTTTAGCAAGACTATTGTTTTTTTATAATAAAAACATTATATTTCTTTATTTGCTTAAAGGCAACTTTCTAATAGAAAGTTGCCTTTAAAAATCATATATAAACTATACTTACTGCTCGATTTCAATATTTATAGTTTCTTCCGGCACTTCTTCAGCTGCTTCTTCTTCCCCGATATATTCTTCTTGCGCGATAGAGCCGGTCCTGATTGACTCAGAAGCTGATTTGCTTTTTCTTACCAGTTTTTCTTTTGTCTCTCTTACCTGCCTGTCAAGCCTGTCGCTTAAAAGGTCAATCGCAGCATACATGGTTTCAGCATTTTCCTTTATTTTTATGACCGAACCGCTCAGGAAACAATTAACTTCAGCAGTTTGGCTTTTTTTAACGCTTTTATTTTTTGTAACACTAAGAGTCACTTTCATGTTCATAATGTGCCCGTTGTGTTTAATTATCTTTCCGAATTTTTCGTGGACATAATCCTTTAATGCAGGTGTAATGTCAATATTTTTACCGTTAAGCGTTAGTTGCATATATCTTCTCCTGTTTGCATTAATCTCTTATATTTAAGTATATAGGAATTTGAAATTAGTTTAAAGGGAGTTTAATTTAATTTTAAAGTTTTGTTTTATTAAGGAATAAAGAAAAAATTCTTACACATTGTGTCATCCCGCACTTGATGCGGGATCTATTTAATTAGCACTAAGT
>JANQEB010000162.1 GCA_028278605.1 Candidatus Gastranaerophilales bacterium | reverse complement strand
CTACGATGTTGCTCAGATTCCCTTGCGAAGCGGGAGTGAAGAGTCGAAACAGCTGCGAGGAGCAGGTGTTGCAGGCTCAAATTCATTCCCACGTCGCTTTGCTCCTCGGAATGACAATCGACGAATTTTGTCATATTAATTACGAATCTATACACTAGTTTGGTGAACTGACAAGCATAGCGCCTTTTATGATCTGCGCGAAATCTTCCGCTTTAAGGCTTGCACCGCCAACAAGAGCTCCGTCAATATCAGACTGGCTCATTTGCTCTTCAATTGTAGATGGCTTTACGCTTCCGCCATAGAGAATCCTTACTTTATCAGCTGAATCCCGGCTGGAAACCTGGGCTACAGTGTCTCTAATCAACTTGATTACCCTGTTAGCTTCAGCTGAATCACATGTTTTTCCTGTTCCGATTGCCCATACAGGTTCATATGCAATAACTGAACCGGCTACCTGCTCTTCTGTTAACCCTTGTAAGTCAGCAATGATTTGATTTTTAACTATATCATCAGTCCGGCCGGCTTCTCTTTGCTCTAAAGTTTCGCCGCAGCAGATAATAGGGATTAAGCCGTGTGAAAGGATTGCTTTTGCTTTTTTGTTAATATTTTCATCTGTTTCGCCAAAATACTGCCTTCTTTCGCTGTGGCCTGTGATAACGTAGCTTGCACAGAGGTCTTTAATTATAGGTACTGAGACTTCGCCGGTAAAAGCCCCTGAATCTTCCCAGTAGCAGTTTTGCGCGCCGATATAAATTCCTTTACCACGCTCTAATATGTCTGCTACAGACTTAATTGCCGTAAAAACAGGGCATACAACAACTGTTGGCATCCGGTTTTTATCAAGGTCCATCGTTTTAACTTTAATGTCTTCAACCAGCTCAATTGCTTCTTCGACGGTTTTGTTCAACTTCCAGTTTCCCGCGATAATCGGCTTTCTCATGTGTTTTTCCTCTCTTGGTAACTATCTTATATTCAAATATAAACCCAGAATAGCAACAACATTTAAGCTTGTAAATAATTGCACCCTAACTACTATTGCCCGGTTGTATAATAAATTTTCTCTCTCTATAATGATAAAATTCGTGGCATATCTTAAATAAGGGATAAAAAATGTTATTAGGACTCATTTTAGTGTTTTGTTTTATGACAGGAGATATGGCAATGGCTGATTTAAAGGAAAAAATTTCAACAAAAGCAGCGGTTTTTGAAGCAAAAGATTATAGTTACTTATTTGACAAGTTAGAAGGCATAACAGAAAACCAGTTAAAGCAGCACAATGATTTATACGAAAAATACGTGGCCAAGTATAACGAGGTTAACGGGAAGCTCACAAACGCTGATGTACTAAGCGCAAACCAGAATTATTCCGAGTACAGGAGCCTGAAAGTTGAGCTTGCGCATAACCTTAACGGCGCTGTGCTGCATGAACTCTACTTTGAGAACCTCACTCCCGACTATAAAGAACCTCCACAGGAACTGATAGAAGCCATAGAGCAGGATTTTGCCAGCTGGAATGATTACCTGGAAGACTTAAGGGCTACAGGCATGGCTTCAAGAGCAGGCTGGGCAGTAACAGGTTACAATTACAGGGATGGAAAGATTTATAATTTTATAATTGACCAGCACAATATACACGTTCCTGCTTTTACCAGGCCGATTCTGGTTATGGACACCTGGGAACACGCTTTTATGATTGATTATGGTACTGATAAAAAGGCGTATATCAAGGCATTTCTGGCAAATACCGACTGGAATGTAATGCTTGAAAGGCTAAAGGTTACACTTGAAACTGATGCATTACTTGAAAAATCCACAGATTAATGCCCGGGCGCTTTGCACCCGTCATTTCAAGGCGTGAAACGTCTTAATAAGCTGATAATTTTCTTTCGAAGCAATCTTAAAGCCTGCTATGTCGCTATTAAGATTGCTTCGCATGTTGACTATCCCTTTAACAGCGAGGTTTTATGCCTCGCAATGACGGTCGTCGTTATATGATAACCTGAGCAGTTACCTTACCGGGGTTTAGGTTAAGAAATGTTAAGTTTAATCTCAGGCCTCAAACTTCTCTATTAGCAGGTATTTTACAGAACAGGGTTTTTTGCGGGAAAAATAAAAAGGCAAATCGCAACGGTAAATTGTTTTTATAAAAATAAGAGGTAAAAGTGATGGTGTTATTTTAAAATTTTTGAGGAGGAGAAATAGGTATGTTTTTTAACTATCATATTAATAATCCTAATCCGTATATGGTTTCCCCCGGTTATAGCGGGAATTTTCCATCAATGGATTACAGTCTGTTTATGTCCGCCGGTTATCCTCAGAGCACTTGGGAACCACCGCCTTCTTCAATATGGGCTCCGCAAACTTCTACAAGACCACCCCGTGAAAGAGGAGACGGAGATAGAGGTTTTTACGGAATTAACGGTAATAGTAAATTTGAAGGGGATTTCTTTAAAGATACTTTAGTAGGTCGCAGTCTCAGTAGTATAGGTGGTTTTATGGGTGATGCAGTAGGCCTCGGGGCTAGAGGCTTAGGCAGCCTGGCCGAAGCACTTGGTGCCCCTGAGACTGCCGAAGGGCTCAGGTCATTTGCCGATTCTGTACAAGGCACAAGCCCGGAAGACATTGCCCTGGATAGATCTGCAAGGGCTGCCAGAGCGCAAGCCGAAGCTGTAGAAAAAGAACGGGCAGCGGAAGAAGCAGCCGAAGAAGCAGCAAAAGCTAAAGCTGAAGCTGCGGAAGCTCATAGCAACGCAAGAACTACAGAAGATCTTGAAACTGCTAATGAACTAGGTGAAAGAGCTGCTGAGCTAGGTGCAAGAGCTGATGAACTAGGCAAGGAGGCGACTGATGCAAGAGCAAATGCTACTGACGCCCAGGATATAGCAGATAAAGCTGTTGATGACGTGGCTGAAGCTGATGAAGCTCAAGCTCAAGCTGAAGCGGAGGCTGAAGCTCAGGCGGAGGCTGAAGCTGATGAAGCTCAGACTGCAACAGCTGATGCGTCAGATGCTCAGGGCGCAGGTTCAACCGGAGGTAGTGCCGGCAGCGACGGTAGTGCCGGCGGAGACAGTGGCGACAGCGGAGACAGTGGAGACAGTGGAGACAGCGGAGACAGTGGAGACAGTGGAGACAGTGGAGACAGTGGAGACAGTGGAGACAGCGGAGACGGCGGAGACGGCGGAGACGGCGGAGACGGCGGAGACGGTGGAGACGGTGGAGACGGCGGAGACGGCGGAGACTAGTGGGGACCAGAAGGATCTGATAGTGAAGATTCCTGTTGAGGCTGTGATATACCTGACAACGAAAACCAGAACCTTAAATTTACATATAAGCTCTAAAAGAAGCGCCTGAAGCGCTTCTTTTAGATTGTGTATATTACGTTTATGAAGTTTTAATTTACTTCATGACTTAATTTATCCATAAATACTATATGGACCTTTGCATCAGACACAAATCAGTTTGAGCTGATTATTTTTTCATCCCGGCTAAAATCCGGGCCAGCCCAAAAAGACTTAAACCTACACCTATCAGGATTATAAGCCCGGACTTGTAATTTTTTTGGATCTGGTCTTTTGTATATTCAACACCAGGATGTTTTGCCATAAAATAACCTGTTTTATAGCTTGCATCAGTAGCCATTTTTACACCCTGGCCCGCTTTTTGTAAAAGCCCGTACATATTTTTAAACTTCCTTCCGTTTTTTTCCATTGTCTTCATTTTTGCTCTCCCCTCTTATCTAAACAGGTACAAAGATAAATTTCCTTCATTATGATAAATTCATAAATTAATTTTCATATTCCCCTGTAGACCGATAAGACAGGCTATCAGGTCTTGCTAAACTAAACCGTCAGGTAATTAGACAAAGAGTAACCCGTTCCCTGATGAGGAAAGTTTAAAAAACGAGTAAAATGAGAAAAATTGGTTTATTTTAAAAAAAAAATTGATTTTTAATATGAAATCTTTAAATAAACTTCTCATAAATATAAGGTATACCTGGGCTAAAATATTTTCCCCATATGTTAACAATAGGGAAATAATGCTGCTTAGCAGTATAATCAACAAATTTATCGGAAAATTTGATACAGAAGAACTTAAAATTGAAATTGTCAATTTTATAGGAATGCTTTTTGATGCTGACAGGTGTTTTATTGATGACTATGACCCTGTAAATAAAGTTTTTATTACTCCAAAATATGAGTACCTGTCTTCCGGTAAATTTATGAGCTTTAAAGGACTTAAAGCCCATGAAGTCGCCCCTGAGCTTACAAAAAAAGCTCTCAGGGGAGAAGAAATTATATTTTCCGATACAGATAAATATGTCTGGGAAAATGACCTTGTTAATACCCAGACACACCGTTTTCTAAAAAGTTTCAGGATGCAGTCCTGCGTCTACCTGCCGATAAAACTGAACGCTGAAATGTTTGGAATGCTGGGCATAGTGTATATAGAAAAGAGAAAACATTTCAAAAAAGAGGAAATAGATTTAATTAGAAAATTCTGTGAGCAGATTGCTATTGCCTTTTATCAGATTAAAATAAATGCGGCCTTTGAAAGTTGCGCTGAAAGGGAAATATTAACCAGGAAAATTATTCAAATGATGGGAGGCACACTGGACCTTGACAGAATTAAGTCATATTTTGTTAACCAGATCGCAGAGTGTTTTAATGCTGACAGGGTCGGGCTTTCGCTGTTTGACGATAAAAAGGAAATTTTCCTGCCGTTTGATAAATTTTCTGAATATCGGTCCGACCCGGAACTGTTTAGCTTTATAGGTTATGAGTGGTCTAAAAAAGAAGTCCGGGAGTTTACAGAACCTCTAAAGCAGTCCAGGGAGGTCAATTTTTCTAATTTATATAATTATATAAAAGAAAATAAACTTGAAAATACAGGACTCCTGGGTTTATTTAGCCTTGCAAGTATCGGTTCCAGCATTAATGTCCCCGTACTCAGCGGCAAAAAAGTAATGGGTTTTTTTTGTATTGATTTTGTAAAAGGCGGGGTAATCCTCAGCTCAGAGGAAATGAATTTTATCAGGGTGCTCTCGGACCACCTGGGAATTATACTGCACCAGGCTGAACTTTATGAAAAAGAAAAGCAAACAGCCGGCAGGGAAGAGTTGATGAGAAATTTAATCAACAAAATAAGAAAAACCACTGATATTGAGGAAATTAAAACATTACTGGTCACGGAAATAGGAAAGCTCTTTAAAGCTGACAGGTGCATTATCAGGGATTATGACCCAAAAATAAAAAGTTATACGACACCGACTCCCTCTGCTGAATACCTTTCATCCAGTGATGTAAAAAGCCTGAGGGATTATTGCCTTTTACCGGAATACAGCAATTTTTTCCAGAGCCTGTCTAACTATAAGGAAATGCTGGTAACCAGCGACACAGAGGCTTTTATAAAGGAACATAAGCTTGAAGGGACCGCTTTTGAGAGTTTTACGCAGCTCTTTTCCATAAAGTCCGGAATAGTACAACTGCTGGTGTCTTATGAGGATAAAACCATCGGGCTTCTTGCACTTCACTATACAAAAGAAAAAGTAAAACTCTCCGAGGATAACATAGAATTTATTAAAAGCGCTTCTGACCAGATAGCTATCGCTATTCACCAGGCGGAACTTTTTGAAAAACAAAAACAGGCTGTTGAAAAAGAACAGCTACTCAGGGAAGTTATCCAAACTATAAGAAGCTCCCTGGATATAAATGAAGTCCTGTCCAAAATTTGTGATGAAATCGGAATGATTTTTAATGTAGGCAGGGTGTCAATTATACAGTTTAGCGACCCTGATGACTATACCAAATGGGAAATAAAACGTGAATATAAACAAAAAGAAGAGTTTAGCGGGATCAAAGATGTTTACTTTGACCCTGAAATAAGTATATTCTGGGGAAAAAAACTGTTTGAGAAAAAAACAAGTTATTTAGTGGGAAATATTCCGGAATCAGATTTGCCTGAGCCGCTTAAAGGCACTTACATTAAAATGGGGTTAAAAACCCTTCTGGGTATTCCTGTTTCAAAAGATGAAGATATGTGGGGCGGGATTTTTCTTTCTGAATACGAATATTGCAGGTATTGGACAGAAGAAGAAATAAGTTTTATAAAGATCATAGCTGACCAGGTATTTATAGCAATAAAACAGGCTGAACTTTATGAAAAACTAAAAGATACCTTAAGCAAGGAAAAATCATTAAGAGAAGCTATTTCCATTGTTGCCGGAACATTAGACCTCAATAAAATCAAACAGGAAATTGTTAGTTCTATAGCCAAGTCTATTAACGCTCAAAGGGCATTTATAGCAGAATTTGATGAAGATAAAGGTAAATATATCCCGGTTGAATATGAATATCCGAAAAATCCTGAAATCAAAAGTATTATTGGATTTGATGTAAGTAAGGAAGCTCCTGAGCTTGGATATTTATCCATAGAAAAACCTTTAATAGTAGAAGATACAGAAAAATATATCCTGGAGAACGGCCTGAAAGGTTCTCTTTCAGCTGACTATCTGAAAAAGTACGGCTTAAGGTCAGGGTTTTCCGTGCCAATGTATTATGGCGAGAAGTTTCTCGGTGTATTTGTTGCTCACTACCTTACAAGGACCGGGGCTTTTGGAGAAGCTGAAATTGATTTTGCCAGGACCCTGGCGAATCAGGCAGGGGTTGTGCTCTACCAGGCCAAGCTCTATGAAAAAATTAAACAGACAATAGACAGGGAAAGGCTTCTGAGGGAAATTATAAGCGCTGTCAGAAGTGAGCTTGATATTAAAAAAATAATAAAAATATCAGTGGAAGAAACAGCAAAAAATTTTAATGCTGACAGGTGCCTTATATCTGAATATGATAAAGACAAAAATATGTATATTCCTGCTACAAAAGACAGCGAGTATCTGCAAACCCCGGAGACAAAGTCTCTTGAAGGATTTAACTGGAACTTGATTCCTGAGATCGGTGATAAATTTAAAAGAGGGGAAGAAGAGATTTTCTCCAGCCGGACAGAAGAATGTGAAAAATATATTAACCTGAATATGATTGAACTTGCTGCAAATATCAGAAGTTCTCTTGAGTTTTATAACATAGAAGGCTGCGCTGTGTTACCTATTTTTTACCGGGAAAATTTTCTTGGGGTATTAGGCCTTAACTTCAGGAAAAAAAGAACCCTTTGCCGGGAAGAAATTGAACTTGCAAGGACAATAGCCGGACAGATCGGAATTGCAATTTACCAGGCAGGTTTATATGAAAAAGAAAAACAAACAGTCAAAAGAGAATTAGTCTTAAGGGAAAGTATTGAAACAATCAGGGGTACCCTGGATGTGCAGGAAATTAAAAATTTCCTGGTCAATAGTACTGGGGTTTACTTTAAAGCAGACAGGTGCTTTATCCTGGAATATGAATTTGAAAAAGATTCATATCTTCCTGTAACTGCAGAATACCGGTCATCTTCCAATATTAAAAGTGTTTTAAATAAAAATGTCCATAAAATGGCCAGTGAATTTGCACTTTCTGTTAAACAAGGAGAAAACAATATTATCAGGGATGCAAAGGAATTTATAGAAGCAAACAGGGAACTTAAGCCTGTTTCTACCCAGTTTTTAATAGATCATGATATTAAATCCGACTATGGGTTTGGAATATTTTACAAAAATATTTATTATGGTGTGCTGGTTGTCGAGTTTGTAAAAGAAAAAAAATTTTTAACAAATGATGAACTAAACTTTTTCCAGCTGCTGACAGACCAAACAGGTGTCGCTCTTTATCAGGCATACCTTTATAAAAAAGAAAAACAAAGAGCGGAAAGAGAAAGAATTTTAAGAGAAATAATTGAAACAATTAGAGGCACCCTGGACATTAAAGAGGTAAAAAGAAAAATTGTTGACTCTGTAGGTAAGGCAATAGAAGCGGATACATGTACAATCGTTGATTATGACGAGAAAAAGAACCTGTTTTTACCTGTTAAATATAAGTATTCAACATCCGGTGCAGACGACCTGATAAAGTTTGATATTGAAAAAAATGCTCCTGAGTATACTTACAAAGTAAAAAAAGGAGAAGAAATAATAGCCCCTGATGTTGAAAAATTTATAGAAGAAATGAATTTTAAAAATACTAAATCTGCGGAATTATTTACATTAATAGGGATAAAAAGCGATTATGGGATACCGATTTTTTATAAAGAAAAACTTTTAGGGGTGTTTATAGTCAACTATATAAACTCCAAAAGGTTTCTTACAGAAGATGAGATTTGTTTTTTACGGACAATTGCCTACCAGAGCGGAAACGCACTTTACCAGGCTGAGCTTTATGAAAAGGAAAAAGCCACGGCAAGCAGGGAAAAGTTATTAAGGGAGATAATCCAGGGTATCAGAAGTTCTCTTGACCTTGAGCAGGTCTTATCGTCGATATGCCGCCAGTTAGCACAGGCATACAATGTGCAAAGAGCTACGGTTATAAACTACCCGAACCCGGAAGATTACAGGCAATGGGCTTTAAAAAAAGAATACAAAACCAGGGCTGATATAAAGGGTTTTTATGATATTAACTACGATAGACGGGCAGGCGCTTATGTGGGAAAATTTGTGCTTGAGGATGAAAAAAGCCTTGTTGTAGATAATATATCCGAGTCAAATACTCCCGAGTATTATAAAAATGCATATAAAGAACTTGGGGTTAAGGCAGCTTTAAGTGTACCTATAAAAAGAGGCAAGGATAAATACGGAATAATTTACCTCTCGGAATACGACAGGTACAGACACTGGACAGATGAAGAGGTTAGCCTGCTGCAGGACATAGCTGACCAGATATATATCGCAATTAACCAGGCTGAATTATATGAAAACGAAAGACAGACCTCTGAGAAAAATAGAATCCTAAAGGAACTGGTGGGGGAAATCCGGCTTTCCCAGAGTATTGATGAAGTTTATACATATATAATTGCTAAAATCGCTGATTTATTCTCGGCAGACAGATGTTTTTTTATGGAAATCCAGCAATCATATTTAATCAGGTACGAGCACCTGAAAAAAGCTGAATTCAAATCAATTAAACATATTCAGTTACCGGAGCATTTCCTGAATATATTCAGGAAAACAACAAAGAGCCTTACCCCGATTATAATTGAGAATACCCGGGATTTCTCCGCGGAAAATAAAACTTTACAGGACTTTTTTAATGAATATCAAATACGCTCTATTATTGCTATTCCTTTTGTAAGATACAATATGAACATTAAAGTCCTTGGGGTGCTGTCCCTTGCTACAGAAACTCCAAGGTGCTGGACGGAATGGGAGCTTGAAATACTTAAAGCGGCAAGCGAGTCAGTGGTCAGGGTTGTCTGGGAAATAACCAAAATCCAGGAAATTGACGAATTGAGAAATACATTTATGATGACACTGGCCCATGACCTGCAAGTTCCTCTCATAGGGGAGAAAAAAGCTATGGAATACCTGTTAAGCCGCCCTGATCAAGCCACTATAGGAAATTACAAGTATTTTATTGAAACAATTGCTAAAGATAACATTAATATGATAGACATGCTCAAGAGCCTGCTTGAGATTTATAATTTTGAGGCGGAAAAAAAAGAACTTAAGCCGGGCTTATGCCAAATTTCAGAGCTGATAGACAGTGTTATCAGGTCTCTTGAAGATTTAGTGGAAGAAAAATCCATCCCTATAGAAATTGATGAGCAGAAAGGGTTGCCTGAATTATATGTAGACAGGTTCGAGATAAAAAAAGTTATCTCAGTGCTGCTTGAAAATGCACTTACTCATGCGCAGCCGGGCGGGACCGTACAGATAAAAATTTATCAGGAGGGAAGAAATATCATTACTTCCATAAGCGATAACGGGATGGGAATTCCTGAGCGCATCCAGAAAAAGTTGTTTCAGAGATATGCTATGGTAGAAACTATTGAAAGAAAGATAGGTTCAGGTTTAGGGCTGTATTTATCAAAACTGATTATTGAAAGTCATAAGGGAAAAATCTGGTACGAAACCAAAGTCGGCAAAGGAACAACTTTTTACTTTTCCCTGCCCATAGTATAAATTGGTAACTACTCAGGTATCTGTACTGCAAAAATTTTTCAAAAATCCCCATCATGAATGAGCTACTGCGTTAGCTCCCGCGCACTCCCACCCTGAAGGAAGTCAAGGGCCTTCGGCCCTTAGAATGGGTTTGAGCCTGCAATACCTGCTCCTCGCAGCTGTTTCGGCTCTTCACTCCCGCTTCGCAATTTAACAATTCCATATAGTGCACAGTTAAGTAAATTTTATAGAATCGTCATTCTGAGCCGCCTCCCGCCATAGGCGGGGCGGGCGAAGAATCTCATTACCTGAGATCCT
>JANQEB010000110.1 GCA_028278605.1 Candidatus Gastranaerophilales bacterium | reverse complement strand
TGTTATCGAAACTGCTAAAAAAAGAAAACAGAACATCCTTGATGTTCTTAACACTCCATCTTTGCTTAATCAACTTTTGTTACAAGCCTGACCAGTTACCCAAATTCTCCCCTAATTAAGCAGAAAAAAATGTCTTGGATAAACTTGTCAGTAAAATATATAATGAGTACATGAGTGTCTTTAACCAACGTATTAAGTTTATGAGTGTTAAGAGAAGATTCTTATCCGCAACAATCTTTATAGTATGCTTTTTAACCTGCTCAATTAGCGGCAGCCCTGCCTTTGCTTCAGAAATAGACAGTTTCAAGGATTCAAAACTTTACAGCAATAAATCTCCACAGGTAAGGCTGGGAATTACTGAGGACAGGGATGCTCTTATCAAGACTATTGAAATTTATATAGATAATGAACAATATACAAAAGCAATGCTTGAGCTTAATGAATTATTAAACGCCGGTAGTGATAATCCCAGGATTTATATACTGTCAGCTAATTTATTGAGAAAAACCTATCAGTATAACGAAGCTGAACAAATGGCCAAAAAGGCGCTTGAGCTTGATTACCAAAACAGCGGCGCATACCTTGCTCTTGGATATATTTATTTTGAAAAAGCAAAGTTCTCTGCCAATTCTTCTGAGGCGGAAGTATCCCCTGATATTGCCCGGGATTATTTAATAACCGGTTTTGACCATTTTTTCATGGCTTCACAATATGCGCCCGACAGCCCTTATCCGCACATTGGGCTGGCTGAAGCTTATTACACTAACAAACAGGAACAACGGGCAAAAGACGAAATTCTCAAGGCAAAGGAACTGGCTTTTAGCCAGCCGGAAGCCTTTTATGAAATTGGCCGGTATTACTACAAAATAAATGACTATGACAAGGCAAAAAAATATATTGAAAAGTCAGTCCGGGCCGGCAGGAGTAAGAATTACAGGGCTTATTACAACATGGGAAGGATTGCCGAGCAAAAAGGGGATTTAAAAGAGGCCCAGCAATTATACCTTCAGACTTTGCGCCTAAAGCCTGATATGCTTGCAGCCCAAAAACACCTTGATGCGCTTATAAAAACTTCCTATAAGAAAAAAATGTCTGAACAAAATACTCCTAAAGACCTTTTTGCCAATGTTAGCCTGGACCTGAACCTGTTATTGAAAGCTGACTATTACCTCATGATAGATGAACTCACAAAAGCGCGGGATATATATATCAAGCTTCTTGAAAAAAAACCGCAAAACTCCGGCGCAGCTGCCGGATTAGCTGAACTTTATTACTCCATGTGGAAAGAAGGCTTCCCCGGTACAAATAACTTCACAAATGACGCTGTTTACATAATTAAAGCTGAAGAATCAGAAAAAAATAAAATCGCGCTGCTTAAGTTCAGGATGATAAACGAAGCTAAAATACCGGAAAATATAAGAAAAAAACTCATAAATTTATCTATTAGCGACACTTTTGAGTTTTATGACCTTTTAAACGAAATCAGGGCTGAGTATCTTCTTGGAAACTACGAGGAGTGCCACAATAAACTTTATAACCTTATTAATATGAACCTTTCTAATTACGAAAAATTTAAGGTATTAAAAAGTTTATGCTATGACCGTAATTATTATGGGGCTTTAGCAGTTATAGATGAATTAAGGAAGACATATTACCACAGCGAGGAAATCGAGCCTGCTGAACGCAGGATAATTTCCAGAATTAATATGCTGGATGAAAAAATTATTGAGGCCCTTAATTTATGGGAAGAAAAACAATATGACAGGGCTTTATCTATATACCTGGAAACAATGAATTATTTTCCCACGTATAAATCGCCATATCTTCACTATGGCCTTGCTATGCGAGAGCTTGAAAATTATGAAGAGGCCTATAGCAACTTAAATTTTTATTATAAGTTATACAAACTATACCCTGACAGGCAACCTGAAATTAAAGAAGAAGAATTAAAGGATTTAATCAGGGATTTATATAAAAAGACAAAAAAACAGATAAAAAAACAATCCAAATAATGAGCAAGAATCTTATAGCGGAGTAGTTACCAGGCCACTAGCCCAAAATGCTTTTTACCTGAAATTTACAAACTGCAAAGCTATATTATACTCATCCTGTTTTTCTCGCAGAAACTTTATTACCTGCTGAAGGTCATCTCTGTTTTTCCCGGAAATCCTCAGCTGGTCAGCCTGAATAGCAGACTGTACTTTTAATTTTAAGCTTTTTACATCCGCTACAATTTTTTTTGCAAGTTCCTGGTTAATACCCTTTTTTAGCTTAATAACCTGCCTTACATTTCCACCAAGAGAGTTTTCTACTTTCTGAGGGTCAAGAATTTTAAGGCTCAGGCCTCTTTTAGCGATTTTAGCCTGGAGAATATCCAGGATATTTCTTAACTTAAAATCATCTTTTGAGGTAATTGTTATGGTTTTTCCTGCTTCCAGTTCAATAACACTACCTGAATCCTTAAGGTCAAACCTTGTTTGCATATCTCTTTTAGTCTGATCAACAGCATTAAGCAGCTCTTGCTGGTCAAAATCCGATACTACATCAAAACTTTCATCTTTTGCCATAATTTTTTTCTTTTTCACTCTTACTTACTAGTACTCTGTTAAATTAATTTTGTCCGTCATCCTGAGCCCACCCCACCCATGGTGGGGGGTGGCCGAAGGATCTCAGGTAATGAGATTCTTCGC
>JANQEB010000109.1 GCA_028278605.1 Candidatus Gastranaerophilales bacterium | reverse complement strand
GCGAAGAATCTCATTACCTGAGATCCTTCGGCCACCCCCCACCATGGGTGGGGTGGGCTCAGGATGACGGACAAAATTAATTTAACAGAGTACTAGTATAATTTTCAAAATTTTTCAAAAATCTATATGGAATTGTTAAGGGCCTTTGGCCCTTGACTTCCTTCAGGGTGGGAGTGGTGGGGATTTTTGAAAAATTTTTAACCCGTCATTGAGGTTAATTAATTCGAGTTATCAATTCTGTTACGGTATAATTTAGGTGTTGTTAATAAATTTTTTTCTGGTAATGAAGCTAAATAAGCTCATAATTTATTTAATATTTGCGTTTGTTTTGGTCCTTGCTTTTACTCCACAGGCAATTAGCCGGGAAACCTACGTTTCTACCAGGACTGACGGCCTGATAAGAGTCGGAATAAGCACAAACGACTTTAGAAAGCTGGAATACAAAAGAGTTAGCCTATCTTCAGACGGCAGGTTAGAACTTCATGACAGGTTTTTCAATGCGAAAATCTGTGAAACATTACCGGGTGATGTGCTGAAATTCGAGATAGACAAGACAGTAATAAAGGTTTATAAAAACGAGAAAAAGCTTACAGGGCTGGTTTTTGGGCCTATAGCAGTAAAACCTCTTGATGAAATGCCGGTTAAAGTTATCGGGCTTAAAAGAAAAGGCAAGCAGGCAGCGTATAGAGGTAACTTTGAGGTTCTCAGGGTCCCGGGCAAAAAAGGAAAATTATCACTGGTAAATGTTCTTTCCCTGGAGGAGTACTTAAAAGGGGTTGTACCTAATGAACTTCCGCCGTCTTTTGGAGAGGAAGCCCTAAAAGCCCAGGCAGTTGCAGCAAGAAATTATGCAATAAGGCCCAGGGTTAAAAGGTTTCCGCAGTTTGACGTGTGTGATTCCGTGTATTCCCAGGTTTATTTTGGCTATAACACGGAAGCGCCGGAATCAAATAATGCTATAGAAGCAACAAAAGGGCTTGTTGCCCTTCATGACGGAGAAGTCATTCTGGCTTTATACAGCTCTACCGCAGGAGGTTACACGGAAAATTTTGAAAACGCATTTTCCGAGCCGGGCGGCGGGAATTTCCCTGCAAAGCCTTTGCCTTACCTTAAGGGAAAACCTGATGACGGCAAGACATTGCCACTTGATAGCGATCAAAAATCCAGGAAATTCTATACAAAAAAGCCTGCTTCTTTTGATATGAACTCCGGATACTTCAGGTGGACAAGGCAATGGACAGCAGATGAGCTTAGGACCGTCCTGAATTCAACGCTAAGCAACTATTCTTCCTGTGAATTGATTTCGCCTGAATTTAAAAAAGGTGAAGATATAGGCAGGATAAAACGGGTAGATGTGATTTCACGCGGTGTTTCCGGTAAAATCATTGCCCTGTCAGTGAAATCATCAAACGGCGAGCGCATAATCAAAAAAGAACTTATTATCAGAAGAGTATTTAAAAAGTCCGGAAAAGCGCTTCCCAGTGCTAATATTGTGTTTGATAACCTGTTGGGTAAAGAAGGTTACTTGTTAAAACTGGTTGCCCACGGTGGAGGATTCGGCCATGGTGTTGGGATGAGCCAGTATGGAGCAAGTTATATGTCTAAAAACGGCTATAGCTTTGATGAAATCCTGCAACATTACTACACTGATATTGCAGTTGGCACCTGGCCGATTTACATGGCTTCTGAGTATATTACCCGGCCTATAAAACAGGAATTTACTTCCCCAATAAAAAGAGCTGACCTGCTTATAGAAAATCAAGAACTTATAGAAGAGTTTTCCTTTATGATAAATTCCAAAAAAATATCCCTGGGCAAAGCTCAGCTAAAGCATGAGAAAATAAGAATTCCGCTGGATAATTTTATTAATGAGGGTTTAAATGAAATAATCTACTATCCGCTCTCAGAAGCAGAGGAAAAAAGCGTAAAGCTCTGGATAGAAGTATTTAGAAAGATTGAATAATGAAAAATTCTTTTACTGTAATTTTTGATATGGATGGAGTTATTGTTGATAGCAACCCTTTTCACAAAGAGGCCTGGAAATTATTCCTGAAAAAATACGATTTTAATCTCTCAGAAGACGATTTTAAGAAAAAAATATTTGGAAAGACTAACAGAGATATCCTGGAAATCTTTTTCGGAAATAAATTAACCCGAAAAAAAGTTGAAGCCTATACTTATGAGAAGGAATTATTTTACCAAAAATCCTTTGAGCCTTATATATGCTTAACAAATGGGCTTGAGCCTTTCCTTGAAACTCTTAAATTCAATAATATCAAGATAGGGATTTCCACCTCCGCGCCTGTGATGAACATTGATTTTGTTATGGAAAAAACCGGTATCAGGGACTATTTTTCTGTTATAGTCGATGAATCCCAGATAAACAAGGGAAAACCCGACCCTGAAATTTACCTGAAAACAGCCAGCCGGCTTTCTGTCAAACCTTCAGAGTGCATAGTTTTTGAGGACTCAATCTCAGGTGTCCGGTCAGCACGAAATGCCGGTATGAAAGTTATTGGAATTACAACAACTCACCTGGATGAAGAACTTTCAGGGCTGGTTGATTTTGTTATCAACGATTTTTCCGGGCTTAGCCTTGAAAAACTTAAATCAATAACTCTAAAGGATACAATCGTTTAAATTATTGCAGCCTAACCTGTCAGAATTGCCGTCTAAAGAGCTGGATTCTTTATACCTCAGGACTGAATAGCCAAGCACTACATCAATATTTTTTGTAATCCTGGATTTTTCTTCGACCATTTCATCAAGATCAAAAATTTCAAAATTTTCTAAACCCTGGCTTTTCAATTTATCACCTCTTATATATTTATTACATTAGAAAACAAATATTGCATATACGACCATATATATATAAAAACAAATATAATAATAAAATTTCAGTATTATAAAAAAAATTAAAATATATTTACAAAACTATACCGATTTCAATAAGTAAGTAGGTATGAAAAAATTTTCAGGCATTTTTACGAAATTTTCAAAAATCTATATAAAAAGGCGGCCGCGGTGCGTCAGCGGGAGCACAGTCTCATTCATGCGCCGCCGCCTTCCTTTTGGGAGGGTGGGTGGGCAATTTTTGAAAATTTCGGATTTTCTGAAAACACCGCTCATCTTACTATAAGTTGATTAGCATGATACTTTAAAAATTGCTTCTTTTTTACAGTTATCTGCCTGGGTAAGAAGCTTTCTGGCAAAGTTAATTGAATCCTCATCATCGCCTGAGCCGCTTGCAAGTGCTGCAATTGCCTTGAGGTGAGCTTCTTTGTCCAAAATTTGCAAGGAAATCGTTGTAGTTGAATGATCCTGTGTTTTTTGAATATATATATGCCTGTCTGCCATTGCTGCAATGATTGGCTGGTGAGTTATACACAATATTTGATGGCTTGAAGATAATTTTACAAAAGCTTCTGCTACAGCCTGTGAGGTTTTTCCGCTGATTCCTGTGTCAATTTCATCAAAAATCACGGTATTAACCCTATCAGAGCGGGCAAATATGGTTTTTACAGCGAGCATAACACGGGAAATTTCTCCGCCGCTGGCAATCTTTGCCAGCGGCTTCAGTGATTCACCTATATTCGGTGAAATCAGAAATTCCACGCTGTCATACCCGTCAGCGGTTAGTTCTTTTGATGGTTCTACAGATACGCAGAACCTGACTTTCGGCATTTCCAGCCGGACCAGTTCATCCTGAATCTTTGCAGACAGGTTTTGTGCGAGTTTTTTTCTTGAATTTGACAATTTCTCCGCAAGAGAGAATGTTTTTTCTTCCAGAATCTTAACTTGCTCAATTAAATTAGTGATTTTTTCATCGCTAAAGTTTATTTTATTTAGCTCTGACTCGAATTTTTCCAGGTTTTGTAATACATCAGTGAGCTTTGGGCCGTATTTTTTCTTTAATTTATCAAGAACCTGAATTCTTTCTTCCGCATCATGAAGCCTTTGTGGATTTGTTTCAAGGTTTTCTGAATAATCTCTTAACTCTTTTGCGGCTTCTTTAAGGTTTATTGAGCTTGAAAAGATGGTTTCTTTAATTTCTACAAGCTTTTCGTCAAACTCAGAAGCTTTAGCAAGTTTTTTTTCAATCTTATCCAGCACATCAGTTATGCTCTGGTCTTCTCCGTAAAGCGCACTGTAGCCTGAAAATGTTAATTTCTTCAATTCCTCGGAATTTAGCAGGACTGATCTTTCATTTAGCAGCTTATCATGCTCATTTATGTCTTCAATTTGCCCTGTTTTAATCTCCTTAATTTGAAATTTAAGAAAATCAATTTTTTGCTCATTTTCACCTGCGGCAGCCCGGGCAGTTTCCAGCTCTTTCCTGACGGTTTTCAGGCTGTTAAAGCTCTGCCTGTATTCGTTTATAAGCTCTCCATACCCGGTTTGTCCATAGTTATCAAGGAGTTCAATGTGCATAGCCGGATTTATATAGTTATAGCTTTCATGCTGGGTATGAATATCCAGCAAACAGCTTCTTAAGCCCTGAATATAAGCCTGTGTAACCATAATTCCATTTATTCTCAGCCTTGTGGCAGAAGGCGTAATTTCCCTTGAAACTATTAATTCTTTTTCCCCGGATAGTTCTATTGCATTTGATTCAAGCATTTCAAAAGGAAATGTGTCTTCAAGGTTAAGGGTTATTTCAATAAAAGCTTTGTCAGCACCGGTTTTTATCAGGTCTTTAGATGCCCTTGCCCCAAAAACAAGGTCTATAGCCCCTATAATAATACTTTTTCCTGAACCGGTCTCTCCTGTAAGGATATTAAGGCCTTTATCAAAATTTATTTCCAGCTCGTCAATCAGAGCAAGATTTTTAATATAAAGATTTTTTATCATTTCCCCGATAGCGCACCGTGAGTTGCCACATAAGTATTTTATCATATTCCCGGAGAAAAATTTTTCAATATTCCTTAAATAACCTACTCGAATCTTTAATTAACCTCAATGACGGGTTAGTTATTTTTAAAAATTCCTATATTATGGGTAATGCAATATTCTTTCATATCCTGCAATACCCTTGGCGCAAGCATGTAAATACCTATAATATTCGGAACAGCCATTGCCAGCATCATAGCGTCGGTAAAATCTATAATACTTGCAATATTCATTGAGGAACCAATTACGATAAAGGTACAAAATATCACCTGATAAATCCTTGTCCTCTTATCTCCTTCGCCAAAAAGATAATTCCAGGCTTTTTGGCCATAATATGACCAGGAAAGCAGTGTTGAAAGGGCAAATAAAGTAATAGCCATGGCTAAAACATAAGGGAAAAAGGGAATTACCGATTCAAATGCCCTTGAAGTAAGCTCAACCCCAACAAGTCCATCTGTGCTGGCATGACTTCCGGTTACCAGAATTACAAAAGCAGTAATTGAGCATAAAATAACAGTGTCAATGAACGGTTCCAGCAGGGAAACAAAGCCCTGTGATACCGGTTCATGAGTTTTTACCGCCGCATATGCAATTGGCGCTGAACCGACACCGGCTTCATTTGACTGGACAGAGCGTCTTAGTCCCCAGATAATAGAACCAATTACTCCCCCTTCAACAGCTTTGGGGTTAAACGCCTCGTTTAAAACAAGGCCAATCACATTTGGAATTTCTGTAAAGTTGTAAAAAATTACCACAACCCCTGAAATTAGATAAAGCAGGCACATAAATGGAACTATTTTTTCTGTAACCCTTGCTATGCTTTTAATTCCTCCGATAATAATAGTAGCGATTATTACTGCGATTACCAGCCCCAAAACCCAGCTGTTAGCATAAAAAAAGCTACTTTCCCCGCCTGTTATCTCGATAATCTGGGAAGTAGCCATTTTTACCTGGAACATGTTTCCTCCGCCTAATGCAGAGGCGATACACATCCAGGCAAATATCACAGCAAGGGGCTGACCAAGCCATCTTAACTTCATTTTTGTCAGGCCATGGGATATATAGTACATCGGCCCGCCGGAAACGCTGCCATCAGGGTTTAATTTTCTATATTTAACTCCCAGGGTAGCCTCCATAAACTTGGTTGCCATGCCAAAAATTGAACCGATTATCATCCAGAAAATCGCTCCCGGACCGCCCATTGTAATTGCTACTGCTACTCCTGCTATATTGCCAAGGCCTACGGTTCCTGACAGGGCAGTTGCAAGTGCCTGGAAAGATGAAACTTCTCCTTCATCCCGGCTATCATCCTGCTCAAGCTCTTTTTTCTTTCCAAAAATTATGTCCAGCGCATGCCTGAAACCCCATACCCCGATTCCTCTTGTTATGAGGGTAAAAACTACGGCACCGGCCAGAAGCCAGATAATAATTAACGGTGTATCAACACCATTTATAGTTATAGGATAAAACACAACTCCTGAGACAGCATCTGAAGCCGGCGCAATCAGGTTATTGATTTTTTTATCTATTCCTTCAGCGAACGCCTTACCTGAAATTAAAAACATTATTAATGTATTAATCAGCAGAAAAATTTTCCTCATACCTGGCCGACTCCTTTGTCCCCTGTAAAAAATATTTAATTATTTTATCAATAAAAACTAATTAAAGCCAATCATTAACTTTATAAAACTTAAAGCAAGCTAAAAAACACTATTATAGAAATAAGAGTTTTCATGTTATAGAATAAACATGGAAGCAGTCCAGGTGATTGCGGGGGCGCATGCCCCTGAGGAAAGTCCGGGCTCCGCAGGGCAGGTTGCCGGGTAATTCCCGGTGCAGGCGACTGTGAGGATAGTGCCACAGAAATGTTGACTTCCGATGGCTCATAGAGCACAGGAGATGGTGCAACGGTGGTGTAAGAGACCACCAGCAGTATCGAGAGGTACTGGCTAGGTAAACCCCGACCGGAGCAAGGCTGAATTGGGAATCAAGGTTGCCCGCCGTTCCCGGGTAAGCCGCTTGAGGTGTGTGGTAACACACATCCCAGATAGATAATCACCTAAAACAGAACCCGGCTTATGGACGGCTTCCCTGCTAAAAACCCCGCCGTTTAACTGGTGGGGTTTTTTAGGTTTTGAGCGGGAAAAACGAAAGGACGCCGGGATAATATCCCGGCGTCCTCTTTGCAGTCAAGAAAATTTTATACTGAAATTATATAAACAATCTTTAAAATAACGTCCTTTGCTATCCCCAGGAAGATAAAAACAACTATCGGGGAAAAATCTATTCCGCCCATAGCCGGAATTATTCGCCTGAATGGAGCAAAAACCGGTTCTGTAAAATCATAGAGGAATTTGAACGGTTGTTTATACCAATCAACGTTGGGAAACCAGCTTGATAAAATCCTTAAAAGAAAGATTATCCATATTATATGAAATAACTGCTCTATAGAATTATATAAGGTCAATTGTTTTTCTCCTTTGAATTAATTTTCCGTTGTTATGTCAGGATCGTAGAAAAAACCGATTATGCCGATTAAAATTATACCCCCAACAACTGTCGCACCTAAAATCATTTCATAATTCATTGTTTTTTAATCTCCATTTTTTTTATCCATTTTTGGGTTTTAAAAATAAAGCCGAAAATTAATATTATTAATATTATATCACCGGCTAAAGCCCATTTAAAAAGGATATACTGTTTTAAACTGTACAACTTATACGCCCCGCCGGAAAGCACTATAAATGTTGTCCAGCAAAGTGTTAAAAGCGTTTTATACAGGCCTATTTTTTCTTTTTGTTTGTCTGCCATTTTATAATTCCATATTATCTATACTCTGGAATGCTCAAGAACATTAGGGCATCCGCATTTGACTCTTTCATCAGGAAGCTGTTCAATCAGTGCGAATAATAAAGTCCTTAGTTTTTCATTATTCCGGTTAAAGACTTTAATAACCTCTGAATGGCTAACAGGTTCCACGTTTCCGACAAGACCTGAGTCATAGTCTGTTATAAGTGAAATATTAAGAGTACACATCTCAAGCTCACGCGCTAAAAATACTTCCGGATACTGGGTCATGTTGATTACTTCCCATCCTTGCGCGGTGAAGAACCTGGATTCAGCTTTTGTGCTGAACCTCGGCCCCTGGATTACAACGATAGTCCCTGTTTCATGCACTGGAATTCCGACGTCTTTAGCTGTTTTGACGGCTAAAGCCCTTAATTCCGGGCAATATGGGTCAGCCGGGCTTACGTGAGTTGCAATAGGGCCATCATAGAAGGTATCAGCCCTTGAGTTTGTCATGTTCACAAACTGGTCGCATATTACGAAGCTTCCCGGCTCGACATGTGTTTGTAAACTGCCTGCAGCGCAGGGGCTGATCACTCTTTTCACGCCAAGTGCTTTCATAGCCCATACATTAGCCCTGTAATTGATTTTATGCGGCGGAATTGAGTGGTTTCTGTCGTGTCTTGGCAGGAAAGCAACTCTTTTATTGCCGAGTTTTCCAAGAAGCACCTTGTCGCTGGGCTGGCCATAGGGCGTTTCCACGGCGATTTCGTCTTCTATGTCAATGAACTTATAAAACCCTGAGCCTCCAAATACTCCTACATCAGCTTGTTTTTCAGGTTGTTTAAACATAATTTCCCTCCCGTATTTTTATAATAGTCCAAACAGGTATTTACCCAGCTCAAATGCGATTACCCCGGCTGAAATAACAGCGAAGGTAATTGCGGGAAACACAAAAATTGTAAATTTATCCATTTGTAAAAACCTATTTTCTCATCCAACAAAATTTTAACAAAAAAATAGATTTATACTAAAATGAGTTAGTTTCCGATAAATCGGGCATAAATGAGGCTATGCTCCCGCTAACGCCGGCATGAATGAGACTGGGCTCCTGCTAACGCCCGCAAAGCCGGATTTTACCGGAAACGTCGCTCCTGCATGCGAAAATGCGGACAGCACCGCCTGCTTCGCCATACCGATTTATGAATATTATTTTCATTTAACGGTTACTTATTGAAATCGGTATAACAGGATAAGCAATATTTTTATGCAGAAGCTGCAAGCTTTGAGCCTGCTTCAAGAGTTACTTGCCTGCAATAAGTGTGTCTGATATTTTTCTGGTTTAATATCCCTACTGCTTCGGTTTCTTGAAGTTGTTGCCTTTGCCTGAAGTAAAACCCCATTGTTTTTGGAAAACGTCGAAACCCTTCCGGCATTCCTTCAGCATATCCTATTGTAAAGGGCAAAGCCCTATCGAGTCCAAGAGCTTCTGCGCTGGTTGCGTCTTGTCCCTTTTCCCGGCGAGCTCTTTTCATTTCATCAGCTTTTATAAGAATAATGCCTTTAAATGCCGGTTTTTGAGAATACGGATTGAAAGCCAGATGCATCATAACCTCCTTAACAGGTTGTATATATTGTAATTACTAACACTTTTACAAAAATTAATAGTTAACCGTTTAGAAAACAAGAGTCAATGTGATAGTCTATATCTATACCATAACCTGAGAAAGATATCAAAAAAAATTTTGAGGGAAAAATGTACGATCAGGAATGCACAAATAACTTAGACCTTGTGGGCAGGGTGGTTGCCACGGAAAAATGCCCGAATACTGCCCAGTCATTTAGTTTCTGGACAAACCTTGATTCCCCGGTGGGAATCGGCACTATCGTAAAAATTGAAAGCGATAAAGTCCACTATGAACACCGGCAGGACAGGCATTACAGGCGGGAAGTTTTTGGCATAGTTACAGAAGGAATTAGCTACACTGACCTTGATTCCCCTCTGAATGACTATATAAGCTCTGACTATGAGCCATTATCCAGTCATTTTGCCCGGACAGAACGCCCGGAAATCAGGTATTACACGGCATCAGTTCTTAAAATGGATCCGGAAGAGCCGGTTCAGCCTGTGCCTATAGGAAATGTGTACCTGGCAACCGACAGTTGCGTCAGGAAATCCCTGAGAATGGACAGCTACGAGAAAACAAAACTTCCTGTAGGGCTATACATCAATGGTGATAACCAATCCCCGGTTTATCTCGACTCGAATTTTCTGCTTGGCCCGGAAGCTGCCCATCTTAATGTTACCGGGGTGTCCGGGCTGGCAACCAAGACAAGCATTATAGAATTCCTGTTAACCGGTATATCCCAGCATTACAAATGCGATGGCGGGATTGCAACAGTGCTGTTTAATGTTAAGGGGTATGACCTGCTTTTTCTTGACCAGCCCGCGGAAGACCTGTCTGAGGCTGAGCTGAAAATGTATGAAAAACTCGGCATAAAACCTGAGCCTTTTCGCAATGTTAAGTACTACGCGCCTTTTAAGGAAGACGGGTTTAACTTAAACACGCACAGGACTAACGAGGAGCTTGTGGCAGATGTAAACCCTCTTAGCTGGGGCTTAAACGAGATTTTTGACCATGTGCAGGTGCTTCTAAATAAAGATGACATTGATGCAAAGGCTGACGCGTTTCTCTCATTGCTTAAAGAAAGGGTAATTAACACTGATAAGCAGGACCAATGCTACTGTGTTTACGAGAAAGTAAAGGACTTTAATGACCTGGAAAAATGGTTCCAGAGGGTTTTTGCGCAGATAGAAGGGGAAGAAGAGGGTTCTGAGGGCAAAACCGGATGGAAAGGGCATGCTACTGCAACTATAAGAAAAGTTTATAACAGGTTAATGAACATAAAAACCCGCTGCAAAGGACTTGTAACCAACACTTCCGATACACATGACCTGCCATGGGGAAATTTTGAGGATAAAGCAATATATGTTGTTGATATTGCTAATGTTTTGCCGCTTGCACAGGACCTTGTGTTTACCAGGATTGTGGAAGAGCTTAAAACTCGCCTTGAAGAAAGGACCCTGGGCGTTGATAAGGTAATTGTGTTTGTGGATGAGCTTAACAAGTATGCGTCTTCGGATTCCGGGAACTCATACCTTAAGCAGACCCTGCTTGAAATTTCGGAAAGGGGCAGGTATCTTGGACTGGTGCTGTTTTCAGCCCAGCAGTTCAAGTCGCAGGTCCACAAGAGAATCGTCGGGAACTGCGGAACAAGCATTTACGGCAGGATGGACATGGATGAGCTTGCAACGCAGGGCTATAGCGTAATGCCCGCTTCTGTAAAAGCAGAGCTGACCGTGCTTGAGAAAGGGAAACTTCTTATCAGGCACCCGCATTTTAACCAGTATATTTTTGTGAAGTTCCCTCGCCCTCCGGTGCTGACCAGCCAGAAAGGGGCAAAGAAGTTCCCGCCTGCTAAGGAAAAGGGCTTTGAGGATGCAATGGTTATGCACTTTAAACGCCTTGACCCGGCAATAAAGGCAAACGATGTTAAGGATGCTGTTCACGGCGTTGAGCCTGAAGAGGTTATGAGGGCCTTTAACGAAACCGAACGTAAGGGCATGCACAAACCGATGGAATACTTTAAAAATATTTTGAGAAAAAAACCTCCGAGAAACTCGTTTGTGGAATCACATTCGCCTGCTGCGGGCGGTACAACAATTGATGACTGGTTGAGCGACTAGCGGCAAAATTACTAAATAACTCGAGTTGCTAATTAGCCAAAACCGTCATTGCGAGGAGTGAAACGATACTTCGGCTTCGCTCAGCACAGGCTCCGCAATCCATAAGTAGGTAACAAAAAAT
>JANQEB010000106.1 GCA_028278605.1 Candidatus Gastranaerophilales bacterium | reverse complement strand
GCGAAGAATCTCATTACCTGAGATCCTTCGGCCACCCCCCACCATGGGTGGGGTGGGCTCAGGATGACGGACAAAATTAATTTAACAGAGTACTAGTATGCCTCGAAAAACCTTGAGTTAATCCCGCCGGGACCTATATTTACCTTTACAGGAGTGGTGCATATCGGGCATCTTCCTGTATAAGCCGTGCCGTCTTTGTTTATGTATATCCTGTTGTATACATGACAACATTTAAAGTAAATACTTATAAATTTTTTCTTTTGCATATTTTAAAAACCCCAACAACTTTATTTTAAAAGATATTAATTTTTTTTTAAAATTGTTAATTTTTTTAAAATCAAATATCCTTAAAAATTCCTGTAAAAATTAGAACATTATTAGTTTTTATTAAAAAAACATGCTAATATTTTTATAGTAAATATAGAAAAAATCAATCATTTGGGAGCTATAAAACTGTGTTTGGTAACAGATGGTATGATCAACACCCAAAAGTAAGCCTTGCTGTCGGATGTATAGAAAAAGCAGACGATTCCCTGAGAAAAAAACTGGCCAGAATAATTATTAAATATGCATTGAAGTCAAGAATTAGTGCAAAAAGGCCTACAGTCGGACTTTTTCGCAGATGGTACGATAAAGATAAAGATTTAAGCCTGGCAATGGAGTATTTTAAAAACGCTAATGAACAACAAAGGATTTTGATAGCTGAGTATATTATTGTCTATATAAGGGAAGGCAGTTTTAATTAACCTCGGGAGTGATGGAGGTTTTTATAAATTTTAAGGAATTTTAAGTCAGTCATATTAATCCTTTCAGCTATTTAGCACAGGTTATTTAGCGCTTTGAGCAAGTTCAAACTCTTTTTTGCCAGGGCCGGAAATAAAGTTCTTTACAAATTTATGGTCCCGCAGGTCCATCATAGGTTTTTCATAATACCTGTAAAACCCAATGGATACAATATAAATCGCTACAAAAAATATCATGGCTGTTACAAACACCGGGAATTTTACTGTATGTGCCATCAAAATAAACATAAACGGGCCAAGAACTTTTTCCAGCAAGGGGACATGGATTAAATAAAGGGAATAAGAAACTTTGCTTGTTAGTTCAAATGTTCTACTATATTGTGTAACTCTTTTCTCAAGAAAAACAATAAATACAGCGATTGAAAACGGTAAAACAGTAAATAAAACAGTCTTTACAAGAAAATTAGTTTCAAATTCCAGCGCAAAAAAATAACTTATTATAATTAAAGCCATACTCGCTATAAAAAACCTTTTACGGGATAAAAAACCGTAAAAACCGGGCAGAAAACAATGCAAGTATGCAAATAAAATCCCGACAGCAAACGTATCAAGCCTCACAAATACCATGGAGGTTACACTGCCAAAACTATGGGGCATAAAACAGACATAAAATACCCTTAAAATACTTACCGCAATAATGAAGATAATCAAAAACCTGAAAAAGGTTTCTTTAGAGAAGTTTTTAGTGGTTTTTCTGAGAATCACTAAGAACAGCGGGAATAATAAATAAAACCATTCCTCAAGAACCAGGCTCCAGGATACTCCCATCAGGTAAACCCCTCCAAGCTCAGCCCTGCCAAAGAAATTTTGCAGGAATAAAAAGTAACTCGAGGCATCCCGGTAAAAAACGGTTTTATCAAGGCCGGGAAAGGTTGTTACCATAAGGATTATGCTGATTATGAGGATTAAGTAGTACATAGGCAGGGTTCTAAACCACCTTCTGGCGTAAAATTTAGCAAGAGCAGCCCTGCTGCTGCCATTAAAGTTAGTTACAAATTCCTCGATTAAAATTTTACCGATCAAAAAACCGCTAAGCACAAAAAATATTTCCACACCAATCCATCCAAGACGGGACAGGGCACTAAAGTTCAGGAAAAATTCCCCGTATAGCTCTTTATAAACAGTAGATACCCACATAAAAACATGACATACCAGTACCATCAGAATAGCAATGCTTCTGACTGCATCAAGTCCTATATTTCTTGATTTTAATGACATATGAGCGGCTGTTTAATTTGTATGGATAAGGTTCATACCATTGAAAATAGCTTTAACGTTTGCTTTCTGAGTGCTTGGATCTTTGCCCCGGCAAGTTATTACTTTGCCATCACCTGTTTCAAACTGAATAACAGTCATAGCATCAGCCTGGGCGCCTTTTGTTTCCTCGCCAAAAGCTGACTGCTCATAGTGAACAAGTTTCTGCGGGAAGCCGGCACCTGCAAAAGCCTTGATACATGCCTCAATAGGGCCGTCCCCTTCTTCTGTAAGATCAAATTCCCGGTCATTATAGGTAAATTTAAGGTTAAACTTGTCTGTTTCACCGTTATCCAGCTTTTTAAATGAAATAAACCTGAATGGCCCATCTACATCAAAGATTTCCTTCAGGTAAATATCTTCTATAGCTTCTACAGGAAGCTCACCAAACTTTTCCGCCTGCTCTTTTGCGATAGGAACCAGTCTTAGGGATTCCTCAACCGTAATCGGGTACCCTTTAGACTTTATAATCTCATAAAGCGCGGTTTTGCCCGATTGGCTGGTGAAACCATATTTTTCCGCATCGTCCCTGCCGATTAGAGAAGGGTGAATAGGCCTGTAAGCGCCTTTTTTCATATTTTGTGTCTTAAGAGCGCCGTCCTGATGGATACCGCTTCTATGTGCCAGTGCGTCTTCCCCTATGAGCGGGGCTTTTTCATAAATAGGTATATTTGACATTTCAGCTGTTAAAATTGCTGTTTCATAGATATGAGAAAGGTTAAGCGGCACTTCAACACCGCAATTATGAAGAGCAATAGCTACTTCATATATATTTGTGTTTCCGGCACGCTCTCCAAGCCCGTTTAAACTGCATTCAAGCTGCGCAGCTCCCGCAAAAAAGCTCTCTACAGTAGTTGCCGTTGCCATTCCAAGGTCATTGTGGTTATGAACAGCGACTATTACATCAGCAGGAAGAGCATTTCTGACTGTTTCAACCATTTTCACAAACTCAAGCGGGCGGTTTCTTTCCACGGTGTTAGGGAGGTTTATAGTTGTTGCGCCAGCCTGGGCACATTCCTGCAGGGAGTCTATGACAAAGCTTAAGTTTTCCTTGCAGTCACCAAAGTGTTCTACAGAAAATTGAACTTCTCCACGCTCCCCAATCAGTTCTTTTGCGTATTTTATTGCCTCAACAGCGGTTTTCCTGACATCCATCGGGTCTTTTTTAAGCACATATTTCATGTTGAAGGGGCTCATGGCGATAAAAGTATGGATTCTTGGTTTTGGTGCGTGTTTTATGGCATCTGCAACCTTCATAATGTCCTTTTCTATTGCTCTTGCAAGACCGGCTATAACAATATTACCGGGCGCAATTGATGCCAGGTGATTACATGCCTCAAAGTCCATGTCGCTTGCTCCGGAAAATCCGACTTCAACAGCCTGAACTCCTAATTTTACCAGCTCTTTAAAAATAATTTCCTTTTGCTCGGTGTTCCAGGGTTTTTTCAGGGCCTGGTTTCCATCCCTGAGTGTTATGTCGTAGAAAAAAGGTTTTCTGCTATTATTATTTTCCATGATAAAAATTATACTCCTTTTTTTGGTTAATTATAAAACATTATGAGTTAAGTAGCCTGTATTAGTAAAGTATTTTACAAATTAACTTCAATGACTGGTTAGTTTAAAATGCTTAAGCTTAATTGCTGATAATAGGCTAAGAAGCCTATCGAATTGTAGTGCCTGTAATTAGACTTTATTATAAAACTAATGCGTAGTTAAATTAATTTGTCAGGGGTTTTTCAAAAGGCCCACCCACTGCCTATGGCGGGAGGCAGCTCAAAATGACGGACAAAATTAATTTAACGGAGCACTGGCCGTAATTTCGTCGGGATGGGGTGCATTTATGAATTTTGATGATTTTAAGGAACTTATCAAAAAAAATTCCGAAAAAGGAAGAAAAACTGAATTTATGAAGGTTACTCTTTCTATCGATGACTATAGAAAGGCACAACCTACTGATTACGGGATAGAAGAAACTTTTTTGGCTGCTTATGACAGAAATAACAGGGATTATATTATTTACTACCCTGATAAAGAAAGCGAAGTCAGGCTAAAACGTGATGATATCGAGGAAGAGTTCTACGATAACAACTGGGGAGCCTATATGCACAAATAAAAAATTATTATTTGTGATAAGGTTCGTTTTTTAAAATCTTAAAAGCCCTGTATATCTGCTCTAAAAGGCACAGCCTCATTAGCTGGTGGGGAAAAGTCATTTCTGAAAAACTTAATAGTAAGTCAGCCCTGCGTTTCAACTCCTCAGATAATCCTTCAGAACTTCCTGTTACAAATACCACCTGGTTTACTCCAAGGGAAGAAATTTCGCCAAGTTTGACGGCAAATTCCTCTGAACTTAAGCTTTGTCCTTTTCTGTCCAGTACAATCACATAGCTATTGTCTTTTATGGCATTAAAAATTTTTTCTGCCTCTTTTTGCAGGACTTTTTCTGTTACAGAATCCGGTTTCATTTCTTCTGCAGGAATTTCAGTTATCTTTATTGAAGAGTAAGGGGCAATGCGTTTTAAAAACTCGTCAATGCCCTGTTTTATGTATTTTTCACGGATTTTACCTACAGAAATTATGCTTATATTCATTTTTTATTCAAACCATCCGGGTTATCAGGCCATTTTCTGGCTGTATGAAGAACCCTGAGAATTTCAACAAACCTTTCACTTACCCTATACGGCACAATATAAGGTGTTCCGGTGATAATAAACTCTCTTGTTCCCAGAATACGTCCCGTACGCCCGATTGAAGGCGTGGCACTCAGAACCTTTTCCACCTTGTCAAAAATCTTTATAACAAGATCATAAGCCGCAATGGGGTTATCCTCAGAAATATAGGCCTGAATTGCTCTTAAATCCTGTTTAGCGGGTTTTGTCCAGATAATCCTCACGTTCTTGCTCCCACTGTGCCTTTAGCTCTTCGTGGCTTACATATTCACCATTTTCAACCGCCTTAATCCCCTCCTGAATAGCCCTGATCTGCCATGCCTCTATGTCATAATACCTGTCTATTGCTTCTGCGGCCAGAAAGGTTTTATCCCGGCCGGTTGCAGCGGCAAGGCTTTCCAGTTTTGATACGGTTTCCTCTGAAAAACGAAAAGAGGTTTGTTTTTTTGCCATCAGTTTATTACCTTAAGAATATCTGATATACTTGTATACCATTGTATACCAATTTTTGGGTCACTTCAATATTTCTTTTTTGATTAACCCTTGATCAATTGCTTTTTTTACAATATCATCAACTATACATAATTAAGAATTAAAAGGACAGGGCAATGAATCCTATAATAGCAGAGCTTGAAAACGAACAAAAAAAGAAAAACATACCTGACGTTGAACCGGGTGATTCGGTCAAGGTTTTCGTGCGGATCAAAGAAGGAAACAAAGAAAGAACTCAGGCTTTTGAAGGCGTTATAATTAAAAAACAGGGTTGCGGTTTCAGGAAAACCATCACGGTAAGAAGAGTTTTCCAGGGTATTGGAGTGGAAAGAGTATTCCCCCTGCATTCCCCAAAGATTGAAAACATCAAAATCCTCAGAAAAGGTAGGGTAAGAAGATCAAGACTCTATTACCTCAGGGAAAGAACCGGTAAGGCCGCGCGTATTAAGGAAAAAGTAACCCGCTAAGTCAATAGCACGGTTATTATAATGACCATTCACTGGTATCCCGGACATATAGCAAAAGCCGAAAGAAAACTGCAGGAACAAATAAACCTGACAGACGTGGTTCTTGAGGTTTTGGACGCAAGGATTCCAATAAGCAGCAGGTATGAAAACCTGGGCAAATTTACAGGTGAAAAGCCCAGATTGCTTATTTTGAACAAAGCTGATGTTGCAGACCCGGCTAAAAACAGCGCATGGAAAACTTATCTTGAGCAAACAACAGGTCAGAAAGTAGTTTTAACCAGCGCATCTTCCGCAAAAGATATTTCCTCTATAGTTAAGATTGCAGTAGAACTTGGAAAACCTGCAATTGACAGGATTGTGAAAAAAGGACGGCTTCCTCGGCCGGTAAGGGTAATTGTTGTAGGCATGCCAAACGTCGGGAAGTCAAGCATTATAAACAAACTCATCAAAACCTCAAAAGTTAAGACAGGAGCAAAAGCAGGCGTAACAAGAGCAACGCAGTGGGTAAGGGTCCATCCAAAGCTGGAATTAATGGATTCTCCCGGAATTATTCCTGCAAGGCTGGAAGATCAGACTATGGCGGCAAAGCTTGCAATGGTTAATTCAATTGGAGAAGCGGCTTATGATAGGATGGAAGTTTCAAAAAGCCTGATTGAACTGTTATTTCAAAAATATAAAGATTCATTTTGTAAGTATTACAAGCTTGAACCGGCAGATGAACCCCCATGTCTTGAGGATATAGCCCAATCAAGAAAGCTTCTTCTTTCCGGAGGAAAGCCGGATACGGACAGGGCAGCAACGCTTGTGCTTTCTGACTTCAGGCAAGGGAAAATAGGGAGAACAACTCTTGAAGACATCGAGCAAATCACGGATTAAAGAGTTAATTAACTTTGATAAATCCCATGGAAATATTGTTATAGGTACTGATGAAGCAGGCAGGGGGCCTGTTGCAGGCCCGGTAGTCGCAAGCGCGGTATATTTCCCGGAGTTTAACGATGAGGTAGCTCAGGCAGTAGAGTTTATTGACGATTCCAAGAAGTTTTCCTCCAATCCCGCTCTTAGAAAAGAGCTTTCTGAGCAGGTAAAAAAAGTTGCAAAATACAGTATTTGCCAGTGCAGCGTAGATGAAATCGAAAAATATAACATCCTGCAAGCTTCCTTGCTTGCTATGAAACGAGCATGTAATGAGCTTTTTTCCGGACCGGAAGTAAAAAAGAACGGGGCGGTTATCCTGGTTGACGGTAAATTCGTGATTTCCGGTTATAAGATTCCTCAAAAAGCAGTTAAGAAAGGAGATTCTCTTTCAGCGTCGATTGCGGCAGCCAGTATTCTTGCAAAAGTATACAGAGACGAGCTAATGGCTAAGCTTTCAGAGGAATTTCCTGTTTATGACTGGGTGAATAATAAAGGTTACGGGACTTCTGCTCATATACAGGCTATAAAAACATATGGGTACTGTAAGTGGCACCGTAAAAGTTTTTTAAGCAAAATTTTTGCTGAGCAAAAAACACTTTTTTAAAAAATATGGCTGATTCGAGCTACCGGTTTTCATTTGCTACCCTAAACTTGGGCAGGCTTTCCGGGTAATTTTGCCGGATAAATTTTATCAGGTGCTCTCTGAGATAGCAACGCAAATCCCAGGCCTTGCCTGAGTCAGCAGCGCTTACAAGGAACCTTATTTCCTGGGTTTTTTCCGTGGAATTTGTAACCTGAACTCCTGCCACATCCCCATCCCATAGTTCAGACTCCTGCACTAATCGATGAAATTCCTCTCTAAGCGCATCTAAAGGTACGCTGTAATCTGCGTAAATATACACATAACCAAGGATTTCAGCTTCTGTACGGGTCCAGTTCTGGAAAGGGTTTTCAAGAAGATATGTAATAGGCACTACCAGCCTTCTTTTATCCCAGATCCTTATTACAACATAGGTTAAAGTAATTTCTTCAATTCTTCCCCACTCGCCCTGCACAATTACCACGTCATCAATCCTGAAAGGCTGGGTAAATGCGATCTGGAACCCTGCAATTAAGTTCGCAATTGTCTTCTGGGCTGCAAAGCCGATTATAATACCTGCTAACCCGGCTGATGCTATAAGGCTTGTGCCAATTTTTTTTGCCCCTTCAAAACTTAGCAAAATTGCAGAAAAACCAATTACCAGAAGCACTACAAATATGATTCTTTCCGTAAAATCAAGCCGGGTAACTACTTTTCTTTGCTCAAGGTTATCTTTTACTGTTATATCAATCTTTTTAACTAAAATTTTCTTTAAAAAACTTACCAGGTTTATAAAAAATAACGTGGAAACAATTATGACCAATAATTGCCAGGATTTGTCAATAACGCCAAGATAAGTTTCAGGGATTTCCACCAGGGGCTGAAATAGCTTGAACCCAAACAGGGTAAATAATAGCCAGGTAAGTAAAAAGAATTTTCGGCGTAATAAATGCTTTTGAGGCAGTGAGCCCGTTTTTTTTAAGTAGTTTTCAATAAAAAAGATTATTATTAAGGTTAAAAAGTAGGACACAAAGGCTGAAACTGTTGCCAGAGCAGCCAATCCAGTTAAATAATTTTCAAATACGGTCGCTGTAGTTTCTGAAATATTTATCATTTTATTTACCCGGTTAACCTGAGCCGTTAATTAATCAAACCTTAATAAACCGCTTATATGGATATTTAAAGCCCGGGCCACTTCCAGTATTTTTGCAATTGACATGTTCTCTCCGCCACACTCTATTTTACTAATATGTGAGCGAGTAACGTTTAATAATTCTGCAAAAGTATCTTGAGAGTAACCTTTTCGAACTCTTTCCGCTTTTACGTTCCTGCCAAGTTGTTTGAGCAATTCATCTTTAGTCATACTTATAAGTGTAAATAATTTATACTTATAACTCTATGGACTTAAAGGATTTTATTTTAGACAGTGGTATTGAAAACTAACAGGTTTTTTTGTATTTAAAATTAATTTCATTATGCTTCTGATTTAGCTGTTTCAGTTTCTTCTTTTGCTTCAGTTGGGGTTTCTGCAGTAGCTTCGGCTTTAGGTTCTTCTTCAGTTTCAGCCGGGGTTTCTGCGGCAGCTTCTGCTTTGGCTTTAGCCTCTTCTTCAGCCTTTGCTGCGGCTTCTTCCGCTGCTTTAGCTTCGGCTTCCGCTTTGGTTTTAGCTTCTTCTTCAGCCTTTGCCTGTGCTTTTTTGGAGAGTTTCTTCTCTTCCGTTGCTTTTCTTACCAAGGTACCTTCTTCATCTGAGTTAGTAATAAGATAATTTACTGTATCAGAAGGCTTTGCGCCTTTTTTCACCCATTCAAGCGCTTTTGGCTTGTCTAATTTAAGTTCTTTTTTTCTTGGGTTATAAAAACCGAGCTCTTCTATTGCTTTACCTTCTCTTTTTTCACGTCCGTCAATTACGATTACCCTGTAGATTGGGTTTCTCTTTGAGCCCAGGCGTTTTAACCGAATTTTTACCATATGTTTGCTTTCTCCATTTAGTTTTCATTATTGTTAATATAGTTATCACAACCGTATTTTATAAGCAAGTGTTAGAAAGTTGGAATAAAATATTGGCAGTGGTCAAATTTTAAACGGTTAAAATTTTTTCTTCATTGTCATGCGGGGCATGAAACCTTGTATTTATGAGGTTAACCGGATTTCCCACCTGACTTCGCCCGGAAAATAAGTTTGGGCCTGCAACACCTGCCTCTCAAAGCTTTTTGGTTTTTCACTCCCGTTTTGTAATTACAGACTCCGGGTTTGTTAGTCATCCCTGCATAAAATATGTTGCTATGGAGCATTATTGAAAAATTGATACGAGACTAATTTTTTATTTTATAATATATTTAAACAATGTAATTTAAAGTATATCTTAAGGGCGAGTGGCGGAATGGCAGACGCGCTAGTCTTAGGAACTAGTAGGAGACCCCTGTGTGAGTTCGAGTCTCACCTCGCCCATTTAATAAAAGCCATAATGAAACTATAAATATGCTCGATATAATTACTGAAAATTTCACAAATTCGACTAAAAAGCTGGACGCAATCCTAAAACCCATTGAAAAAGAATTAACCCTGCTGGAAGAAAACTTAATACACAATATACTGAGCGGAAACCGGGACCTGGATAAAATGGTAACTTATTTTTTCCGTTCAGGAGGGAAAAGATTAAGGCCGGCTATAGTGATTTTGTTCGCAAAAGCAATTAGTAAAGGTTACCTGCCCTCGGTAAACCTTGAACTTGCCCAGGCTGTTGAAATGGTCCATACAGCTTCACTGATTCACGATGATGTAATTGACAATGCGGAAACCCGTAGAGGCGTTTTGACCCTCAACAAGCAATGGGGGGCAAAAAAAGCTGTTATTGTAGGAGACTATATACTTTCCAGGGCACTTGGAAAATTGATAAAGATAAATACCCTGGCTGTGGAAATGTTTTCTAACACCCTTAACGAGCTGTGTGTCGGTGAAATTATGCAGAAAAACCAGAGTTACCAGATAATCAGCCTTGAAGATTACATTAATAAGTCCGAAAGAAAAACCGCAAAGTTGTTTATGGCTGCCACTGAATGCGCTGCTGCCATTACTAAGGGGACTAATAATTTAATTATAAAGGCAACAAGGGGATATTCGCTTAACTTTGGGATAGCATTCCAGATAGTTGATGATATCCTTGATTTTACAGGAAACCGGCAGCAAACCGGCAAGCCTGCCGCAGGAGACCTGAAAAACGGAATTATAACCGCACCTGTGATATTTGCAAATCAACAATATGAGGAAAATGGGGATTTAACCCTTAAAAAGCTCATAGAAACAAAATTCAGGAATGAAAAAGACTTTAAGCGCGCATTAGGCATTGTTATGAAATCCGGAGGTATTGAAAAGGCCAATAAACTTGCCCGGGAATATGTAGAAAAGGCGGTAGGCTACCTGGATGTAATTGAAGACAGTTCATATAAACAGTCTTTAATTGACCTGGCTTATTATACACTGAAAAGGACCTCCTGATTTTTGACCATAAGGAATAAAAAGAATGGAAAATGAAAAAAAACCTTTCAAAATCAATATAAACAAGGATAAAATCAAGGCTTTTATAAAGGAAGCAATAGAGACAGTACTAATTGTTTTTGTTCTTGTAGTTGTAATAAGGTCATTCATAGGAGAACCTCGCTGGATTCCTTCCAGCTCAATGGAACCTACTCTTCAGATCGGGGATAACCTCATAATTGAGAAGATTTCTTACCGCTTTTCAGAACCGCAAAGAGGAGATGTTATTGTTTTTTATCCCCCGCACCAGGCGCTTGACCCGTCATTAATCGGAAAGTTCGGTAGGATGATAGGGTTTTTCACAAAAAACGAGGCTTATATCAAAAGGATAATAGGGGTTCCCGGAGATAATATACACGTTGTTCCGGATGCAGGAGTTTTTATAAATGGTAAATTAATTGAAGAACCTTATAAAAAGGAGGTTTTTACTGGCCAGTGTGATTCAACTATGCTCTGCGGGCCGTATAAAATCCCTGAAAACTCATACTATATGATGGGTGATAACAGAAATGACAGCACAGATAGCAGGTATTGGGGAACTTTACCGGAAAAAAGAATTGTAGGCAGGGCATTTTTCAGGTTCTGGCCGCTGAACCGTATTGGTCCCCTTAAAAAAACCGGATATAAGCTTGAAAATAAATAGCCTTTACTAATTCAAGTTGTGCCTGACTCGAATTGCTATTTAACTCCAATGACGGGTTAAAAATTTTTCAAAAATCTATATGGAATTGTTAAGGGCCTTCGGCCCTTGACTTCCTTTAAGGGCGGGAGTGCGCGGCAGCGGGAGCTAACGCAGTAGCTCATTCATGGTGGGGATTTTTAAAAAATTTTGAACCCATCATTGGGGTTACTTAGCTTTCTTAAAATCTATTTCATAGCCTAAAATTTTTACAATCATTTTAAACTCTTCATACCGCAAAGTATTTCTTGTTAACTTTTGAGAAAGTCCATTTACATCATAGTTTTTGCTTGATATTTTGGTCATTTCCTCTGCAATCTTAGTTAAGGTGTAACCCTCTTTAGCTATTAAACTTTTTATTTCATCTCGTGTTGCCATATTTTTCCATTTACTACTTAAATATATTTAATATTATATCTTTTTAGTGAATATTTAACTTTTTTAATGAAATAAGTTATTATTTTTACATAAATTTAATTAATACTACATATTTTTATGTAGTATTGTAAAACTGGATATAAAAAGGAAAAGTTTATGCAAGAAGTAAAAAGCTACAATTTTAGTGAAAAAGAGTTTCAAAAAATCGCAAAACTGGCTGATAATATTCACAATACGATAGTTGTATTGAAAGGATTTTGTGAAAACAATCCATACAGCCCTGATTTTAGACATATCAACCCGGTAGTTGATTTATTATTTGATAATAGTGATGAATTGACCACTATTTTCATTGCATATCCTGAAGAATAATTTCATCATAACTTTCCCACTCCAAAAATAAAGGGGAAACTTCTGATTTGCTTCAGGTTTAATTTAATTCAATTATAATAGGGCTTAGGGCGTTTTTTTGAAAAATTCTTGGTAGTGGTATTTTTTGACGTGGCGTCATTTGCGAAGCAGGAGTAAAAAAACGGAAACGATTTAGTTTTCGTTTTTGTAACTCATTTTCATTGCGAGGAGTGAAACGA
>JANQEB010000105.1 GCA_028278605.1 Candidatus Gastranaerophilales bacterium | reverse complement strand
GCGAAGAATCTCATTACCTGAGATCCTTCGGCCACCCCCCACCATGGGTGGGGTGGGCTCAGGATGACGGACAAAATTAATTTAACAGAGTACTAGTTAAGTTATATTGAAGCGATTTGTTGGGGATCATAATTTTTCTTTAATAACCTCAAGAAAGAGTTTTCCGTATCGCTCAAGTTTACTCCTTCCAACTCCTGAAATCTGACCCATTTCAGATAAGTCTTTCGGCATTGCAATTATCATATCAATCAGGGTGCTATCGTGGAAAATGACATATGGAGGCACGTTTTGTTCTTTTGCAAGGGATAGTCTCAGTTCTCTTAATTTCTGGAATAAGGCATTGGATTTTGGATCAGTAAATGAAGTGCGTTTGCGGGGTTCTGCCTTTTTGGATTTAGATGGTTTTTCTTTAATTGTGTCTTTGCGCAGGAATATTTTTTCCTGTCCACGAAGCACTTTATTTGAGCTGGAAGTTAATTTGAGCGCGCCAAATGCCTCCAAATCAACATTAACAAGTCCTGATGCTATGATTTGCCTGAAAATTGATTTCCACTGGAATTTTGAATATTCCCGGCCTATTCCAAAAGTACTTAATTTATTATGATTAAACCTTTTTATCTTCTCATCTTCTTTACCCGTAAGAACATTTATAATATGAGTCGCTCCAAACCTCTGTCCTGTACGGTAAATACAGGATAATGCTTTCTGGATCGCAATTGTACCGTCAAATCCTGTTACGGGTTCAAGGCAGGTATCGCAATTATTACATTTGCTACCGGATTTTTCTCCAAAATAATCCAGTAATACCTGTCTTCTACAGTTCATGGTCTCAGCATAACCAATAAGGCTGTCGAGTTTTTGATGCTCAATCCTTTTATGCGTCTCATCAGCCTCGGATTTATAAATAAATCCTCTTAATTTAACTATATCTTCTGCCCCATAAACCATCCACGCGTCAGACGGCAATCCGTCACGACCTGCCCTGCCGGTTTCCTGATAATACGCTTCAACGCTTTTGGGTAAATCCATATGCGCTACAAACCTGACATCCGGCTTATCAATGCCCATTCCAAAAGCGATGGTTGCAACCATAATTACACCGTCATTCTTGATAAAGTAATCCTGATTGTGCTTTCTTACCTCCGTACCAAGCCCAGCATGGTATGGTAAAACATCATAGCCCTGATTTTTAAGCCATTCAGTTATTTGTTCAACTTTGTTTCTTGATATGCAGTAAACAATTCCTGAATCGCCTTTGTGTTCAGCTTCTATAAAATTTAATAGCTGCTTTTTCTCATTATCCTTTGGCATTACCCTATATCGAATATTAGGTCTGTCAAAGCTGGAGCTAAATACCCGGCCACTTTCAAGCCTTAAATGCTTAATAATATCCTGCCGGGTAAGCTCATCTGCAGTTGCAGTAAGGGCAATGCGGGGAATATCCGGAAATATATCTTTAAGTTTTGCAAATTCAGTATATTCCGGCCTGAAGTCATGCCCCCACTGGGAAACGCAATGCGCTTCATCAATAGCAAATAGAACCGGTTTGCACCGGGTTAATAACTCTAAGAATCTTTCCGTATTAAGTCTTTCAGGAGAAACATAAACTATATCCAACTCTCCTGTCTGCATTAATTCCTCGGTATATTCCGCTTCGTCAGGGGATAACGTGGAGTTTAAAACACTTGCTTTTATACCAAGCTGCCTCAAGGCTGCAACCTGGTCCTGCATCAGCGCAATAAGCGGTGAAACCACAACTGCAATTCCATCCATACATAAAGCCGGAACCTGGTAGCAAAGGGATTTCCCTCCGCCTGTTGGCATAAGAATCAAAGCATCCTTGTTATTTAGAACATGCTCGATAATTTCCGCCTGCTGTCCCCGAAAAGACTTATAGCCGAATACCGTCTGTAAGATATCAACGGATTTTTGTTTAGTTTTCTTTATATCAGCAAATTGTAAATTCATTTTATTTTATACCCAAAAATTTAGGAGACAAAATTTAGCATTCTAAGATAATAATAGCTTAAAAATATGGATTTCAAGCGGGTGTAATTAATCTTATAGAAAGCGTTTTCAATCGATTTTTATTAGAACTTTATAGAAAACAACTATACTTAGCTTATAGTTTAATTTGTATTTTTTCAAAATAAAAAAAATTATAAATAAAATTTTACATAAAGCAATAAAAGCTTATAGAAATATTTGGCAGTGGTATTTTTTGACGTGGCGTCATTTGCGAAGCAGGAGTAAAAAAACGGAAACGATTTAGTTTTTGATGCGAAGCAGGTGTTCGCAAGAAC
>JANQEB010000104.1 GCA_028278605.1 Candidatus Gastranaerophilales bacterium | reverse complement strand
GCGAAGAATCTCATTACCTGAGATCCTTCGGCCACCCCCCACCATGGGTGGGGTGGGCTCAGGATGACGGACAAAATTAATTTAACAGAGTACTAGTTATTTTAACGGACCGGTTATCAAAATTTAACAAAATTGCCCTGACTTATCACACATTTATATAATGTGTGATAAGTTTTATTTTCTTATAAAACATAAGGGATATCTCAGTAGGGGGCTCGGCAAACATGGGCAGAAAATTCTTAAAAATACTATCTCTTCAGGAGTATGCAAAGAAAAAAAGAAGAAACCGGGTTGAGCTTTTAGAGCATGAATCCTGTTATTATTGTGAATTTTACAGAAAAGAAAACGAGGTTTGCATAGGCGGCGGCAACATCAAGAACTTAAAAACCATTTCATACTGCCCAATTTCAAGAAAAACTCTTAAACAAATACATTAGTTTTAGAAAAACCCTTATTTTCAGTTTTGTAAAGATTTAAGCTAAATCTGAAATTAGCTTTTTTAAAATGTTTTTATATAAGAGGAAGGTAAATCCCGGGGAGTTATATGTTCTTAAGCCCAGTCAGTTTAAATCCCGGCTACAAGCTTGATACGCCTCATCAAAAACAGGATGGGGGCTTTAAGGTATTCAGGCATCTTAAGGATGAGGTTAACCGGCTTGATAACCAGGCTGTTCAGACCGGACTGGATATCTTAAGCCCGGTGCCAACGATAAGAAGGGTTAATTCCCTGCCCGGCGAATTAGAGGATAAAAATTACTCAAGAGCAGCAGGTGTAGCCGCATTAGCCGCTATGAACATCCCGGCGGATTGGAGGGAGTTAAAACTGGCAATAAAAAACCCTTTTGTTTATGAAGGGCAGCACGCCAGTAAGCTTGCAAAAGGGACTTTTCTTAACCCGTTTATCAAAAAAAATAACTGGCTTAATAATTTCTTTAGCAAATTTGATATTACAGCTTACAATACGGGCTTTGGCAAATTTATTAGAGAAAAATTTAATATAAAAATTGATCCTAAGTCCCTCAAACGTGGGAGTTCCGGAGAAATGCCAAAGGTAAAATTTATGGGTAATTCCCTGCAAAAATTAGCAGGAAGAACTCTTTACAGAATCCCTGTATTAGGCCTGGCTGCAAGTTCATTATTTGAAATTCCCGCACTTATAGAATCTACACAGATAGAAGGCTCTTTATGGGATAAAACAAAATCTTTTTGCAAGCAGTTATGTAAATCAGCAAGCCACATTACACTGGTTAACGGAGCGATTGCTATAGGAGGAGCAATGTTAGTCCCGTTTGGCTTCCTGCCTGCCCTGTTTGGAATGGCTATTGGTTCAGCAATAGGCTTAAGCGCCTCCCAAGTAGTTCGTAAAGGGTTAGATAGTATTATTTCTTAGCCTGCTCTTGCTCAGCCATTTCTCCAAGGTATCTTGCGTGGTGTGGATGGCTTTTTGCTAATAATGCTGCTGCGTTTATAAGGGTTTTAGTGGGTTGATCTTGATGTCTAAGGTCAAAATCTGCAATAGCATCGAGATTATCCAGTTCTATTCCTTTAAATTCATTTGCAATTTGTTGCGGTAGCGATTCCTTAAAGCCAATTCTATTGCTTAAACCGGGAGTAAAGCCTACTCTGTTTATCATCATAAGAGTGTCCTCTTAATTTTTACCTGAATATATAAAACCTGAACATGAAAAAATTTTACTTTATCCGCCAGTATTTTCAATAATCTTACCGGCCGGCCAGTTATAAATTATACCTGCTATAGTAAGTTACTGCACTGTTTAAGCAATTTGTAAAAAATTTCGCGAGTTATTTAACAAACTAGCTAACAGTTAAATATTTATGTTATAACATGCATACTTGTTTCTAATTATTATAGAAAGTTGTTGTTTAATTTAAATTACTTGACGAAAAGGAGAGGATAGCCTTGACTTCTAATCTATCAGAAGCTGTTAACTTAACAGAAAACGCCAGAACAGTCTTAAGCAAGAGGTATTTAAAGAGAGACCCGGACGGAAAACCGGTTGAAACCCCGGAAGATATGTTCTGGAGAGTCGCCGATACAATTGCCGGCGCTGATAAAAATTTTGGTAAAAGCAAAAAGGAAGTCCAGGAAACAGCTCAATCTTTCTATAATATGATGACTGACCTGGCATTTATGCCGAACAGCCCGACTTTAATGAACGCGGGAAGGGAATTAGGCCAGCTTTCAGCATGCTTTGTACTGCCGGTTGAGGATTCCCTGGACCAGATTTTTGAAACGATAAAAAATACGGCCTTAATCCATAAAAGCGGCGGTGGAACCGGTTTTTCATTTTCAAAACTAAGACCCAAAAACGACATAGTAAGATCAACAATGGGCGTATCTTCCGGGCCTGTATCATTTATAGAAGTATTTAACGCGGCAACCGAAGCTGTTAAGCAGGGAGGAACAAGACGCGGGGCTAACATGGCTATTTTAAGGGTTGACCACCCTGATATTCTTGACTTCATCAACTCAAAGTTTGACGGCAGCAGGTTAAACAACTTCAATATCTCTGTGGGGATCACAAATGAGTTCATGGAAGCTGTAAAAGCTGATAGGGAATATGATTTAGTACATCCAAACTCAAAAGAAGTATTAAAAAGGCTAAGAGCAAAGGAAGTTTTTGACCTTATAGTTGATCATGCCTGGAGAAACGGCGAACCCGGCATTGTATTTGTTGATAATATCAATAAATACAACCCGACACCTGAGCTTGGCCCCATTGAATCAACAAACCCCTGCGGGGAAGTCCCGCTTCTTCCTTTCGAGGCTTGTAACCTGGGCTCGCTTAACCTGGCCAGGATGATTAAATACGTTGATGACAGACCTGAAATTGACTGGGATAAGCTTGAGCAAACCACAAGAACCGCAACACATTTTCTTGACAACGTAATAGAGGTAAATAATTATCCGTTACCGCAAATTACGGATATGGTAAAAGGAAACAGGAAAATTGGCCTTGGAATAATGGGCTGGGCTGATCTTTTGATGATCCTTAACATTTCATATGACTCTGATGAGGGTACTAACCTTGCGCTTCAGGTAATGGAATTTATTGATTACCACTCAAAAGCAGGGTCTGTAGAGCTTTCAAAACAAAGAGGAGGGTTTCCTAACCTTAAAAATAGCATATATGACAGGAAAGATTTCCTTTATGAAAAATATATAGGCAGGTCCGGCGGTAAAATTCCTGAAGAAAGCTGGCAGGAACTTGATAAAGCAATAGAAGAGTATGGTATAAGAAATGCCACAACTACCTGTATTGCGCCTACAGGGACCATAAGTATGATAGCAGGGGCTTCCTGCGGGATCGAACCGCTGTTTGCCCTTGTGTTTACAAGGCATATTATGGATGGGACTACGCTTTTAGAAGTGAACCCGTTATTTGAGAAGGCAGTAAAAGACAGCGGCGCTTATTCTCAGGAATTAATGGAAAAAGTATCCGAACATGGAAGCGCTCACGGTGTAGAGGGCATTTCTGAACAGATACAGCGGGTTTATGTAACATCACATGACATAACCCCGGAGTGGCACGTGAAAATGCAGGCTGCTTTCCAGTTGCATACTGATAATGCTGTTTCAAAGACCGTTAACTTTGTAGAAGAAGCTACAAGAGAAGAAATTGCCCAGACTTATATCCTTGCATATGAATCTGACCTTAAGGGTATAACTGTTTACAGGAATAATAGCCGCTTTAACCAGGCAATGCAGATTAAACCAACCGAGAAAGACGGCTCTCAGGATAAAACGGAAGAATCTCAAAAGCAGGAATCACCACGGCAAGAAACTGAAGGCAGTAAACAATGGTTAACTCCAAGAGAAAGACCGGGGCTTACCTTTGGAATCACCGATAAAATCCAAACAGGCTGCGGTCCTTTATACGTAACCATAAACACAGATGACGAAGGACTTTGTGAAGTATTTGCCAGAATAGGCAAATCAGGCGGATGTGCAACCAGCCAGGCTGAAGCAACAGGAAGAATGATCTCAATTGCTCTCAGGGCAGGGGTTGACATCAACTCAATAATCGAGCAGCTTAAGGGAATTCGTTGCCCGGCGCCTTCCTTTAATAAAGGCGGAGTGATTTTATCCTGCTCAGATGCTGTTGCAAGGGTTTTAGAAAGAAACAAGGATAAAATCCCTGAGCTGGCAGGTATTAAAGCAAACGGTCCATATGTAAATCAACAGGACCAGGCTACTACAGAAAATAATATAAGCAAGCTTGATATAGGACTTTGTCCTGAGTGTCCTGATTGCGGTGTAATGCTTGAGTTCAAAGAGGGTTGCGCGATGTGTAACGGTTGCGGCTTCTCAAGGTGCAGCTAAAGAGCTGGTATACCGGTTTCAATAAGTAACCGTTAAGTGTTAAGTAAGTAGGTAACAAAAAATTTTTACTCATTTCGTCATTCTGAGCCGCCTCCCGCCATAGGCGGGGCGGGCGAAGAATCTCATTGTTTTGTATTTTACGTCATCCTGAGGGATCCGCTCCCCGGTGTTAT
>JANQEB010000096.1 GCA_028278605.1 Candidatus Gastranaerophilales bacterium | reverse complement strand
GCAGGAAAATTTGCCTTCTGTTGATAATAGAGCCATGATGTAATTAGAATTGTTCATATTTACATCCTGACACTTCTTTGATAAAAAGACGAATCAGGATGTTTCTTTTTTATGAATTTTTTCTATTTTGCGTAAGTCCTGTTTAAAATAGCAAGGTCTTCAGGTTTTTTTAAACTTAAAAAACTTATAGACTTCTTTTATGAGCAGGATTGAAGCTGAGAAAAACAGAAGGTATAACCATTCTCTCAGTCCAACCGGTTCTAATCCAAGTATCTCCTGCATAATAGGAATATTCATAGAAATTATATGCAGTGCCTGGGCTGCTATTACACCTGTTATCAGCAAAATATTGTTACTTAAAGGGATTTTAAAAGCTGATTTATACTCGGACCTGCAGTTAAAAACGTGGATATTTTCAAATAAAACCATTAGAAGAAGGACTATATTTCTTGCTGAGAATTCTGTAACCCCGTTTTCGAGCATAACATACCAGAATGCGTAAGCAATTACACCCATACTAAAACCTGAAATAACGGTTTCTTCTATCATAAGTCTGTTAAAAATGCCTTCATCAGGTTTTCTGGGGGGTTTTTGCATGGTTTCTTTTTCTCCTTTTTCAAAAGCAAGCCCGACCCCCTGGATTCCGTTTGTAACAAGGTTTAGCCATAGAAGCTGGACTGCAAGCAGCGGGATTGGCTGGTTAAACATGAGCGCCAGCAGGAAAAGTACAATTTCCGCGGCTCCTGTTGCTAAAAGCAGGTAAACGACTTTTCTTATGTTGTCATATGCGTACCTGCCTTCTTCTACGCCTGCTACAACAGAGGCAAAATTATCATCCACAACGATCATGGATGAAACATCCTTGGCAACATCTGTTCCTGAACCCATTGCAACGCTTATATGCGCTTTTTTCAAAGCAGGCGCATCGTTTACCCCATCACCGGTAACCGCAATAAAGTTACCTGATTGAGACAGCGCATCAACGATCTGGAGCTTCTGAAGAGGCGCTACCCTTGCAAAAACCGTGGCTTTATTAACCGCTTCAACAAACTTTTCTGAATGCCCGTCAATAGCTGATAGTTCCCTGCCCTCTATGACTTCATTTCTGGACTTAACTATGTTGAGGTTTTTGCCGATTGTAAATGAAGTTTCCGGATGATCACCGGTTATCATTATTACTTTGATGCCCGCTTTCTTGCAGGTGCTTACAGCATCTGTTGCTTCCGGGCGAAGAGGGTCAATCAGGCCGGTTAACCCTAAAAAAGTAAGTCCTTTAAGATCAGTTTCATAGTATTCATTCTCAGGTTTTGGACAAATTTTTCCTTCTGCCAGGGCAATTACCCTGTGTCCTGTAGAAGAAAGCCTTTTTAACTGTCTTTCTATACGCTTGTGATCAGCATCAACAAGCTTATCCCTTACTTTCATATAAGAACAAAAATGTAAAATAACTTCCAGGGCCCCTTTTACAGCAACCCTGACACCTGGTCCATCCCTGTAAAAAGTCGCTGAAAACTTTCTTTCTGACTCAAAAGGAATTTCTTTAAGGATTTTAATGTTTTTTTCCACGTCATAAGGTTTCATTCCGTACTTATAGCCAAGAGCAAGCATTGCAACATCAATTGCATCACCATGCCAGGTCCATTTATCATTTTTCTTTACCAGACTGCCTTCGTTGCAGATAACCGCGCATTTAACAAGGTCATGCGCATCTGAGAGCAAGTATTTCTTTCTGCGCGGGATTATTTCGCCTTCCCCGGCATAACCTTCACCTGTAACATAGAATTTAGAACCATCAGAAAGGTATAAAACTTTTACTGTTTGCTTATTCACTGTTAAAGTCCCTGTTTTATCGCTGGCAATGAGAGTACAGCTTCCTAATCCCTCAACAGCAGGCAGCTTTCTTATAATTACGTTTCTTTTTGCCATCCGAGACATTCCTACAGACAAAGCCACAGTAAGAGAAGCCGGGAGTCCCTCCGGGATAGAGGAAACCGCAAGGGCAACAGCCAGGAAAAACACTTCAATCACGGATGAGCCCCTTGAAAATTCCACAAGGGCAATAATGGCGCAAACAAAAAGGATAATAACGCTTATCTGTCCTGAAAACCGTTCCATCCTCCTTATTAAAGGGGGCTTTGTCCTTTCTAAAGAAGTAACTTCCTCTGCTATTTTTCCTATTTCCGTTCTTAAACCTGTTTCTGCAACAACTCCAAGTCCTCTTCCTGAAGTAATAATTGAGCCCGCATAGAGCATGTTTTCCCTATCACTTACCGGGAGTTGTTTTTCTATCTTCTCGGTTATTTTCATGACGTCGTTTGATTCGCCGGTAAGCAAGGATTCATCGGCTAACAGGTTTATTTGTTTCAGGATTCTTATATCAGCAGGCACTTTACTGCCTGACTCAAGGTATACTATGTCGCCAGGGACCAGGCAATCAGAATTAATAACTTTTACTTCTCCGTCTCTTTTAGCTTTTACACATATTTTAAGCAGGTTACGCAATGCTTCAGAACTTTTCTCCGCTTTCCATTCCTGATAAGTCCCTATAACTGTGTTAATCAAAATCACCACAAAGATAAAAAATGCGTCTTTCTTGTCTCCTATGGCAAAGGAAACAGCGCTTGCAGCTATCAGAATATAAATTAACGGGTTTAGAAGCTGGTTTATTATGATTTTAAAAAGGGAAACAGGTTTTTTAACAGGCAGCACGTTTTCCCCGAAACTTCTTAGCCTGTATGCAGCTTCGCCGTTGCTTAAACCTTTTCGGGAAGTATTAAGTTTATCAAGTGTTTCATCCTCTGATAACCGGTACCATTGGGTATTATCAAAAGTTTTGGGATTTTTGTTTTTCACTTTTCTCCATTAAATTTTAAGGTACATGAGCTAATTTAATTGAGAAAAATAATTTTTATATCCGAAATCAGGCCAAAAATTTATTTAGAGAGGGTTAGTTGCATTTTTTTTTTTCGAGTAACTTGAGTTGCTAATTAGCCAAAAACCAGGATATGACTATGCAACATTTGCCAAAAAATTATAGAGAATCGAAAAGAGGCGGAGCCTCTTT
>JANQEB010000085.1 GCA_028278605.1 Candidatus Gastranaerophilales bacterium | reverse complement strand
TTTTAGACCTTGAGATCCTTCGACACAGCTCGCTCTGCGAGCTGGCTCAGGATGACGTAAAATACAAAACAGATGTAAAAACTTTTTGTTTGTTCCTTAATTTTGTCCGTCATCCCTTCGGCAAGCTCATGACAGGCTCTTATTCTGATCTAAAAAAGAGTCAGATTGATCAATATATAGAATTCTTTTTATATTTAGATTACATCAGAAACTGTTACGTTGACCTTGCCTACGTCTTTGCTTATCAGTTCTACCATGATGTTGTTTAAGCCCTGTTGCAGCTCCAGACAGTCCTGGATCACACAAGTGATATCTTCATTGAGCTTGAAAATCAAAGGATTTTTACTCGAAATCTGTTCTGCTACTGTAGCTGCCCCGGATTTAATAATCTTGATAACAGAAGAACTGTACTTTTCATCATTAATTTTGATAAAATTAATGCCCGTTACAATTCCCGGCCCCAGAATGTTTCTGAGTTTGAAGGAAACTCCTTCTTTTGTTTTTTTTAAACTGCCTTTTTGGTAGATCCTTTTAAGGATGAAACTTGGAAGAATGTTCATCAGTGCCCCTTTTGATATAATATTCGACTCAAATTAACTCTCCGGCTGAAATTAGCTTAAAAGGTTTAATATTTCTTATCTTTATTTTAACACAATTTTCTGAAGATTTATACCCTTTTTCTAAAAGATTTTTGGGTTTAATGTCCCAAACAACAAGGGATATGATATTTTTTTCCGCTAAAAGACCTTCGGGTAAATAAAATTGTTTTTGCGGGCTCTTTGTTTTCCAATATCTTCCAATCATATATCCGTTTAAAAAGATATCTGCCCTTTTAAAAGGAGCTTCTAATAAGTCTAAAACCAGCGGATTATATATATCAGTGATATTTAACAATTCAAACCCTGAACATATATATTTTATATAGGAGCTGTCAGACGCACTATCTAAATTTTCAGGCAGCGTCTCGGTCCATTCTTCTATAACCGGTGTTAATCCGCTTCTTATTTGCCATTCAATTTCTTTTTCCGGGAAAGTCTTTATGGATATTATGCCTCGAGGAATATGCAGTTCATTCTGGAAACCCCTGTCAAACCCCAGGTTTTGGACCAGGACAGTTAGTTCATTAACCTCTTTTTCATAAAGCAGGTGTTTATCGACATTAAAGGTAATTTTTTCCGGGACTTCGCATCCTTCTTCGTATACAAGACAATCAAAATAGAAAATCTGTTTACCGTTGAGATAAATCGCATAGCAATGCTTGGCATTTATCTCAATTTCATCAAGATGGCCTTTAAAAGTCCCTTTATACCAGATATAGGAATCATAAACCTCGTTTGTGATGCAGTCAAACCTGCCTTCCCTGAGGAAATTCCAGCTGGAAGTGTCGTATGCCGGGTCAATTTCCGGGCTTGCGTTAAAGTGTTGCCATTCTTGCAGCTCAGGAGGGTCAATTTCCTGCGGAACCTTTATTTGCTTTGTTTCAAAATCAGTTTTGTCCTGAAGGCTGATTATTTTTACTTCTGTATCTTCGCTAAAAGCGGCTTTTTGCTGGTTATCTGTCAAAAACTCAGGCCCAATGAGTATTTTATTTTCCAGGATCCAGGTTTTATCAGCAGTATCCTGGTCCAAAAACATGATTTTGGTGGTTTTATTGCCCCTTGTTAACTTGCAATAGGCCAGGTTTTGGAGGTTTTCGCCTTTTATGACCAGCCGGTTGTCAGTTTTTTCAACCGGCAAGGAGGTTTTATAGTTGTCAAAACCTGATAATTTAAGCTCATTATCATTTTCTATGAGCATTAGAAGTATTTCGTTATCTTTATCTTCGACTTTGCCAAAAATCGACATGCCGGAAAAATCAAGTTTGCAGGCTTTTAAACCAGGCCCAATCGGCAGGATTCTCATATCAAACGGCTTAACTGAAACCATATTACCATTTTCCAGCTCAAAATCCATTTTTTCTTTGTTCAGGTTCCTTATAAAAAGCCATTTACAGTTATTTAAGTTATCCTCCCTGATTATGGCAAAGGTGTTTTCTGTTTCAGTAGGCGTAACTTCGCTGCCCCGGGCTGTTAAGTCCGTAGATGACAGGTTAAAGGCATTCAGGAAATAGTTAATTTCTTTTGCTTTATAATAGCTTTCACCCGGAAGCCCCGGTTCTGAGACCAGAGCGGCAAAATCATAAGAGGTATAAACCTCTGAGCTTGGTATTTGATCCCATGAGGTCCCGCCGCAGCCCATATAGTGGTTAAACATGGTTATTCCCTGCGACAGGACTGTCTTTGTTACTATGTTTATGTGTTCCCGGCCGAACAGTTCCCTGATATGCTCATAACCGGGCCCGCTCCACTTGTCATACCATCCTGACTGGAGTTCTGCCACGTAAAGAGGAGAATCTTCCTTGCAGCTGCCCAGGTTCTCTTCGGCATGGTCAAGAATCCCGAAAGTATCCGGGAATTCCCGCCAGTCAAAATTCACGTTTATCGTCGGGTAATTATCAAAAGCATAGATATTGACTATATCAGAGTACAACCCTACTCCAAGCACGTCATTATGGAAAATCGGGGCTTTTATTCCCATAGAACGGGCCAGGTCATATAATTCCTGAATATAATCAGGCTCCGCTTCATTGGTGAAGTACTCATTTTCCACCTGAAAAGCTATGATATTATGATACTCGTTTAATATGGGAATAATTCTTGAATACCATTCCCGCAAGTATTTCATAAACACTTCCGAGTAAACAAAATCCCCGTCTTTTCTGTTTCTCAGGTGAATATCAGGCTGGTTTAACAACCAGGCCGGCAGTCCTCCCAGGGAAACTTCCGCATTTATGTATGGGCCGGGGCGGGCTATAACATACATTTCCAGCTCAGCTGCTATATCCAGCAATACCCTGATATCCCTTATTCCCGTAAAATCATATTTCCCCGGTTCCGTTGAATGATATGCCCAGCAAAAATAAATATCAACAGCATTATAGCCGGCTGCTTTAAGCTTACTCAAACGGTCCCGCCATAATTCCCGCCCCGGCAACCTGAAATAGTGGATTGCGGCACTTCTTATAAGTTTTCTTTTATTGTCTATGATAAGAGAGTATCTGTCATAGTTAATAAGCATAAAAAATGGTATTCCTTGAAAATGCAAGCCGGTAAGAGCAATATATATAATACCATGCTTTTTTGAAACCCTCTTTAACTAATCTGTTATTTGCATTAAATAGCCCGAGTCGCGAATTGCATGTATGCAACATTTGCCAAAACCCACCCACAACCACCCTAAAAGTGGAAAAGAGGCTCCGCCTCTTTTCGATTCTCTATAATTTTTTGGCAAATGTTGCATAGTTATATCCTGATTTTGGGCTAATTCGCGACTCGGGTTAAATAGATTTAAACAGACTTATAATATATAATAAAAATTATGTTCAATACCGGTAAAGAATTCATTAATGCCTCGCCCCCTGACCAGTTATTGAAGCTGCAGAAGGATTTGGAGAGTACAAACAGCACTGAAGACAGAGCTGAAATCCTGCTGGAATTGGGGTTAATTGAGGCTTTCCGTAAAAATTACGATAAAGCAATAAAAAATATCGAGGAATCCCAAAAGCTTTATAATGAAACAAAAAACATTAAAAATATTGTTACCTGCCTTTCAGAGCTTGCAATTATTCATTACAAAAACAACAATGACCGTCTGATCAGGTCTTTAACCCTGTTAAACGATGCAAAATACCTTATAGAAAACTCTGAGCTTGATGATAAAAAAGAACTGGAAGGCCAAATTCTTCATTATTATGGAATTATCTTTTATTTTGAAAAGAGGTTCAGTGATGCGCTGAAATACTTCAAGCTTGCCCAGAATATACTGGAAAAAAACACTCTGGAAGGCGCAAAAATTTACGACAGCCTCGCAATTTTCTACCTTAGAACCGGAAACTACTACACTGCAGTTGAATGCATGAAAAAAGCGCTTGTCGTAAAAAGAGAAATCGGAAATCCAAGGGAAATTTCAAAAACTGAAATCCTTCTTGGCAGATATCTTTCTAACATAGAAAACTACGAAGAAGCCCGTATCCACCTGTTAGACGGAATTAAAACCCTTGAAAAATACGGGGATTTCTATACAAGCGCAAGGATATGGGGAGAGCTGGCAACTGTATACTTTGAACTTGACGATTTTGACAATGCGCAAAAATACGCTTATAAATCAATTGAACTTGCCAATCAACTAGAAGTCCCTGTTATTGCTGCTTTTTCCAGCTGTATACTTGCCGGTATTGCCGTAAAAAACAGGAATATTTCAAAAGCTGAGGAAATCCTTAAAAATGATGTGGAGCCTGTTTTTAATAATTACCCGGCCCCAAGAGGCCAGGGGGTTGCAAAACAGATAAGAGCGTCAATTTATGAGCAGCAGGAGCAGATAAAACAGGCTATAGACTGCCTTCAGGAAGCTATAGAGTTGTTTATAGAAGCCGAAAGCTCATCTGAAGTCGCAAAGAGTTATTATAAACTCGGTTTAATCTATAAGAATTACTCGGATTTTCCAAAAGCTTCAGCCAGCCTGAAAGAAGCCCTTTCGATTGTAAGGGTAAATAACCTTCATATTTTAGGCAAAAAGATTGAAGATGTGCTTTTTGAAGTTGATGAAGAGGAATGGTCAAACATAATTGACAAAACCGTAAATAAAGAAGACCTTTTTTCTGACGGCAAAAACTTGCTTGAAGATATTACCCTTCTTGGCGATACCATTGGAGGAAGAGGCTCAGGCAGCAAGGACCCGTTTCTTGCGCTTCTGAGGATCGGTCGTTCGATTGCCGCGGAAACCGACCTTGACAAACTGCTCGCCATAATTGCCCAGGAAACCCAGAGAGCGCTTTGTGCAGACAGGTGTACGGTTTTTCTTTATGACAGAGATAACGAAGAACTCTGGTCAAAAATTGCGCTTGGTATGGGAAGCCAGGAAATAAGATTCCCGGCTAACTCGGGAATCGCGGGACATGTCGCCCAGACAGGCGAAACCATAAACATTAAGAACGCTTATAATGACCCGAGGTTCAATAAGGAAATCGATAAAAAAACAGGTTATAAGACAAAAACCATACTCTGTATGCCGATGAGAAACCTTAACCACGAAATAGTAGGCGTATTTCAAGTCTTAAATAAGTTTGGGAACGAACATTTTTCAACCGAGGACGAGGACCTGCTGATTGCAATCGGCTCCAGCACTGGTATTGCGCTTGAGAACGCGCGCCTTTTCAAAAGACAGCAGACCATGTACGAAGAACAAAAACGTTCTTTTGTAAGTTTTATTAACACTCTTGCGGCTTCTATTGATGCCAGGGACAAGATTACAGCCGGTCATTCAAAAAGGGTTACACTCTATAGTATTGCCATAGCAGAAAAAATGGGCATTCAGGGTGAAGACCTTGAAGCACTTGAGTATGCCGCACTGCTTCATGACATAGGCAAAATCGGGATCAAGGACAGCGTATTGTGCAAACAGGGAAAACTTACTGAAGAAGAGTATAAGCACATTCAGGAACATGCCCATATCACTTATGACATTCTCAATAAAATGTATTTTGAAGAAAAGTTTAAGGATGTGCCTGAAATAGCGGCGTCTCACCACGAAAAAGTTAACGGGTGCGGTTATTTCAGAAAACTAAAAGGTGAAGAAATCTGCCTTGGAGGAAAAATTCTTGCTGTATCAGATGTTTTTGACGCTATAACTTCAAAGCGTCATTATCGTGACAGAATGCCGTTTATAAATGTTTTAAACATCCTGAAAAAGGACTCAGGAATACATTTTGAGCCTGAAATAATTGATACATTCTTTTCCCTTACACTTTATAAGGTTATAAGCATACTTCTTTACAGGGAAGAGTGTGAAATTACGGCAGATATAAGAGAATTTTTCGAAAGATACAGTTTAGAAGACTTACATAGCATTCTGCTAAAAGAGACTGAGCACAGAAGCAAGGAAGAAAACAGGTTAACAGAGTGCTTTGAGGATTTATATAACCCCGAGAAAAAAGAACTTACAAAATAAACATTGCAAGGCGGGAAACCGCTTAAAAGATTGACAGATAAACTCTACATTGTCATATAGATAACTACTTAATTTTTTCGCTATTTACTTATGATCACCATAGCTCGTTTTTTCAAAATTTTTATTGTTATAACCTTATGTATTGCCTGCAATACAGCTATTGCAATTCAACCGGAAATTATATATGAAAAAACCTATATTGTAACTTCAAAAGGAATTAAAACAGGTTATATCAAGGTTTCCCAGAGAAAAACCGTCTCTGGTGAAGGCTTACCTGTAATTATTACGAAAAAACATATTGAACAGAAGTTCAAACGTTCTGATAATGAGCTGCATATAGTCCAGGACCAGACCTTTGTGGAAGACGAGGCAGGAAAGCCTGTCTATTTCTTATATAGTTCAACAAGCAAAGGCGAAGATATTCAGATCAGAGGGGATTTTGACTGGAAGTCCAATCAAATAGTTATTAATTCTAAAGTTAATGACATAAAAGAGCTGAAAATATTTGATTTTAAGGAAAAAGTTCTTTTCCCTTACGCCATAGAGAAACTATATGCGGAAACCCGGAATAATAGTTTCAGGTATTACTCCATAGAACCGGGTGTTAACCTCCAGGTAATTAGAACAGATGCTGAAAGACTGGGACAGGAGCTTATCCGGGAGGGAAACCTCAATGAGGTCTACACAAAATACTCGGATAAAATAAATATTTTCCCTAATACCGACCTTTATACCTGGCGTGATGAATACGGGGTTGCGGTTAAAGAGTACACTTCCCTTCTTGATATGAGCCAGGTTGAAGTCCATGAAGACCAGATACTTGATATCACCTCAAATTTTGACGTGTTTTCAGAAAGCTTAATCAGGGTTAATAAAAGCATTTCAGACCCGGATTCAGTCAGCCGGGTAATGTATAAAATTAATATGGAAAATATGGATGCTAATAACTTCTTTCTCGAAGATGAATTTCAAAAAGTCATACTGGTCAGGGATAATGCGGTTTACCTGAAAGTAGAAGCGGAAGAATACGGTAATTATAAGTTTGTTTACCCGGTAAAAAAAGACGGGTATGAAAAATATTTAAAATCAGGGCCTTTTATAATAACAGACAGCAAAGCTGTAAAAGATATCGCTGAAAAGCTTTGCACCGGGGAAGATGACGCGTTTAAGATCGCAAAAAAAATGAATGAGTGGGTTTATGACTACATAACAGACAAAAGTTTTGCCCTTGATTTTGCCGGCTCTGTCAAGGTACTGGAAACAAAAGCCGGGGACTGTACAGAACATTCCGTACTTCTGGCTTCGCTTTTAAGGGCAGCGGGAATTCCGGCAAAAATCGTGGTTGGACTTGTATATACCAATGATCCGGCTGATGCGTTTGTGTATCATATGTGGGTAAAAGCGTTTGTAGGCAAATGGATAAACCTTGACCCCAGTCTTCCCTATAAAAATTTTACTCCTTTGCACATTGCCATTGCGCAAAGCCCCCTTAACAACATTTCTGCCCGGTCAGAACTCTTGATAAATGTTATAAACAGCTTTTCCAGAATGGATATTGAAATTCTTAACGTCTCAAAACCCGTTGTAAAAGAGACTGCAGGCAGACCGGAAATTAAAGTTAACCTTGATAATGAAGACTTCACAACCGGAAGCAATGTTTTCAACGTTAATATAGACAAATTCCAGCCCAAAAAAGGCAAAATCCAGGAAATCAAGTTCCCCGATGAAGAAAAGGATTACATAAAAGAAGCCATGTACAGCTTTACCAGGGGAGAAACAGAGCAGGCCCTGGCAGAGTTCAAAGAGTTCTATAAGACCATTGATCCTGAAGATGATTTTTTAAAAATGAAACTTGCCCTTAAGCTGATAAACCTTACCTACTTTAACTTTGCGGCACAGGTTCTTGAAGGTGTCAGGGACAGGGAGTTGTGGGGCCGATTGATAAATGAGCTTAAAGTGCTTTACCTGCCTAACAAGTTTTTCCCGGCTGATAAGGCAAAGCTTCAGTATACGGCTTTTTATTCCCTGAATTACAAAAACTCGCCGGACTTTACCCTGGACTTAACAAAAAATATTAAAGACTATGATTATATCTATTATTTAAGAGCAGAGGCGTTTTCTCAGTTAAAAGAGCATGAAAAAGCAGAAAAAGAAATAGAAGCAGCTCTTGAAATTAATCCTGAGAACCTGACTTATAACCTGGCAAAAATAAAAATCCTCTCTGACCGCAATGAAATTATCAAAGCCCAGCAGGGCCTGAACTATGTGAACATGATCACCCAAAAACACGATATAAGAAACAAGGACTTCCGGAAAAAGTTTAAGTCCAGGGACTACTGGCTAAAAGTAAAACAATTCCGGGAAAACGCTGTTTTAAGTAAGTATTATGAGGCTTATTACTACCTGGTTAACCGGGAAATTAACAGTGCGCTGTTAATTCTAAATAAACTGATAACTAAAAATGAAGAGCTCTATGTTTTAGAATTGACTGCTGATGCATTCTACGAAATTGACCAGTTTAGCTCCGCGGAAAAATATTATAAAAAAGTCCTGGAATATGATGAAAATAATCTTAAATCAAACCTGGGCCTTGGAAATATAGCTTTTTTACATGAAAAGTACCAGAAAGCTGAGAAATATTATCAAAAAATCCTGAAAACTAACCCTTCTAATATTGATGCACTTCTTGCAACGGCAAAGCTGCATATTCATCTTAAAAATGAAACCAAAGCCCTTGATTACTTCAAGCAGGTACTAAAACAAAACAATAGTAACACTGAGGTAATCTATAATATCGGTATTATCCTGGCAAACAAGGAACAATACAGCCAGGCGGAAAGGATGTTCAGAAAAGTACTTTCTGCCGAACCAATGCAGCACTATAAGGTATGGCTTGACCTTGCAAAGGTGCAGCTGGCGCAGGGGGACTACTCAGAAGCGGTTAAAAGCCTCAATAATGTCAAATACATAGATGAAACTAACCCTTATTATTATTTCTATACCGGCGTAATCCTCAAAAGAAGCGGAAACCCGGACGAGGCAAAGAAGTTTATCAAGAGGGCTCTTGAGCTGGAACCTGATCTTGCTGATAAATTGTAACTAAGTAGGTGGTAACAAAAAGTTTTGGTAGTGGTATAAAAATACGTGATTTGTCATTCTGAGCCGCCTCCCGCCTATGGCGGGGCGGGCGAAGAATCTCACCGTTTTAGACTTTGAAATCCTGAGCCAGCTTGCAGGGCGAGCTGGCTCAGGATGACGCAAAACACAAAACAGATATAAAACTTTTTCGCCCTTCCTTAATATGTGTTAAAATCTAACTGCAATTTAATAATAAAAGGAGGTAGACCATGAAATTCGATACCCTTGCGCTTCATGGAGGACAGGAACCTGATCAGACAACCGGCTCAAGAGCTGTGCCGATTTATCAGACAACATCATACGTATTTGAGAACTCTGAGCATGCAGCAAAACTGTTTGCGCTTGAGCAGGCAGGCAATATTTATACAAGAATAATGAACCCGACTACAGATGTGCTGGAAAAGAGAATTTCCCTGCTGGAAGGCGGAGCTGCCGCTCTTGCAACATCTTCAGGCCAGGCAGCAATCACTTACGCTGTGCTAAACATAGCTAAATCAGGAGATGAGGTTATCTCATCAACCTCTCTTTACGGCGGGACAAGGACTTTATTTGCATCAACACTGGCAAGGCTTGGTATCAAAGTCCATTTTATTGATTCAAGCAACCCTCAAGATTATGAAAAATTAATAAACGATAAAACAAAATTGGTTTTTACCGAGCTTATAGGCAATCCCGGGTTAAACATCGCTGATATCGAATCCCTGGCAGCAGTTGCGCATAAGCATGGCATTCCTCTTGTTGTTGATAACACAATGAGCACACCTTACCTGTCAAGGCCGATTGAGCATGGCGCTGATATAGTAGTCCATTCAGCTACAAAATTCCTGGGAGGGCATGGAACCGCTATAGGCGGCTTGATTGTTGATTCAGGCAAATTTGACTGGACAGCCTCAGGTAAGTTTTCGGAGCTTACTGAGCCTGACTCAAGCTATCACGGCTTAAAATACGCTGAAGCCTTTGGAAATGCGGCTTACATTGCAAAAGCAAGGTGCCAGCTCCTTAGAGACATCGGTGCTGCAATAAGCCCGTTTAATGCTTTTCTTATCCTGCAAGGGATTGAAACCCTGCCTTTAAGAATGGAACGCCATAGCCGGAATGCTCTGAAGGTTGCAAGGTTCCTGAAAGGCCATAAAAACGTTAACTGGGTAAACTATCCGGGCTTAGAAGACAGTCCTGAATACGGGCTTGTCCAAAAATACCTCCCAAAAGGCCAGAGCGGAATTATCGGGTTTGGCATAAAAGGTGATAAACCAGCTGGAATCAAGTTTATTGACAATGTACAACTGCTTTCACACCTTGCTAACATCGGCGATGCAAAGTCCCTTGTAATTCACCCGGCAAGCACAACACACCAGCAGTTAACTACTAAAGAAAAACTTGAAGCAGGAGTTACAGACGATTTTATCCGCTTAAGCATTGGCCTGGAAGATGCTGATGATATTATCCAGGATATTGACCGGGCGCTTAATCTTATATAGTGTTTATTGTATTACTGATTTCAATAAGTAATCTTAAAATGAAGTTAATGAACATAAATCGATATGGCGAAAATGAATGACGTTTCCGTTAAAATTCGGCTTTGCCGGTGGCGAGGGGAGTATAGCCTCTTAGTATAAAGTTAGAAAAATAAAGGTTGTAAATCATGGGAAAATGCTCATGCGGCTTGAGTAAAAAAGACAAATGCGATGGTAGTTGCAAAAAAGCCGGAAAAAAAAAGAAAAAGGCCAAAAATAAAAAGAAAGACTGATTTTTTCAAAAACAGATAAAGCCCCGTTTAAAGGGGCTTTACTTGTTTTTATGAAGCGTTATTTAATTATCCGCCTATTTTGAAACCTTTCTTGGCATGATCATTAGCGATCTTCTTAAGTGATTCTTCTTCTGCTTTTACTGCTTCCAGTTCAGTTTCAT
>JANQEB010000214.1 GCA_028278605.1 Candidatus Gastranaerophilales bacterium | reverse complement strand
GCCATACACCCCTTAAAAATAACTTCGTTAATTCCCATCTTGTTTAGATAGGCCTGTTTATAAGCCCGATAATTTTTAGAAGTCTCAAAGCAGTCAATTCCCGCAAGACGGAATTTTGCGCTTGTTTCTTTTAACTGGATTTCAACGGTATCCCCGTCAATAATTTTAAGCAGTTTTACATCCCCGCTTAGCGAATGAGCGTTTACCGGCATGGTGTATAAACTTAATATTATCAGAATAAATAGTACTTTTAGCATTTTTTTTACTTTTTAGTAAGCTTAATAAGTTTATTATACCGCTTATTAAGCTGTAGTCAATATTATTTTTTAGCCTTTTAAGTTGTTTAAAAAATAAATACATTCTTTAAAATTTTATTAAGGTAATAAAGTATTTTAAAGTAATGAAAAAAGTAAAAAATATAAAGAAATTATTTGGAAAAAGACTACAGGAACTAAGAGTAAAAAAAGATTTATCCCAACAAGAACTCTCTGAAAGGATTAAAATTGGGGATAAAAGCTTAAGTAAATTAGAGCGTGGTATAAATTTTGTCAAAGCCGATACTTTAGAGAACTTAATAAACGAATTGGAAATTGAACCAACAGAGTTGTTTGATTTTCTGCATCACAGGGATATCGAGGAGTTAAGGGAAGAATTAATCAAAGCTTTAAAAGAAAATGATGAAAATGTACAAATAATTTATCGTATTTTTAAATTATTTAAATAACTAATTAACCCGAATGACGGGTTATACCAAAATGAGTTAGGTAAGTACTATGGGTTTTGCTATGTCTTTCCTGTACTTCATGCCGGGAAACTCAATCATATCAACCGCCTCATAAACCAGTTTCTGTGCGCGGTTAAGGGTTGAACCTTTTGAAACAATATCAAGAACCCTGCCGGCAGTGGTTACAGTTTCACCATAGATATTTTTTCGGGTCCCGGCGTGAAACACATAAGTATTGTCATCATCAACCTCATCCAGCCCTTCGATAACAACGCCTTTTTTGTATTCTCCAGGGTACCCCTCAGAAGCAAGCGTAACACACACTGAATGTTCATCAGAAATATTAAAAACCTCATAAGTATCGCTTAAGGCTCCCATAGAAGACAGCATCATAATATCAAAAAGGTCATCTTCCAGAAGAGGCAGGATGGTCTGGGTTTCCGGACCGCCAAAACTCACGTTTAAACCTGCGAGCTGCGGTTCATTTTTTTCGTCAATTATTATACTTGCCCTTAAAACACCTGCATATTCCATTTTTTCTGAATTCAGCCCGTCTATAACAGGAAAGAAAATTCTTTCTGCGATTTTAGCTTCCATTTCCGCGTCTATATAAGATACCGGGGAATAAGCCCCCATACCCTCCGTGTTAAACCCCAGGTTTCCGTCTTCTGACTTCTTATATAAGTGCGCAACCGGCAAAGGGACTGCATTGTACCCGTCAGTTATTACCTGGAATGAAATTTGCCTGCCGGGAATGTAATTTTCCAGCAGTACAGGCTTATACTGGTTTTTCAGGCAGAAAGAAATCACATTTTTAGCTTCGTTAAAAGATTTGCAAACCACAGTTCCCGTACCCGGCATTCTTGAGTCAAACTTGACGACCTGCGGGTACTCAGCAGTTCTCGCATAGGTAACAGCCTGGGTCTCCTTGTCATAAACACCGAATTTAGGGGTTGGGATCTTGTATTTATGTATAAATTTTTTTGTAAAACCCCTTGCCATTTCAATTTTACCGGAATTTTTCCCCGGGCCGAACACGCTCAAGCCTTCTTCCCTGAGCCTGTCAACCAGGCCTGTGTTTGCTGTTGTCAGCGATTCAACGACGGTTAAGTCTATTTTGTTTTCCTTTATAAATTCATAAAGCCTGTCAACTTCGTTTTCCCTGATATCAACAAATTCTGCCATCTCCTTCATTACAGCATTGTTAAATGTGCAGAAAACTCTGCTAACCTTACTGCTCCGGGTAAGTTTCCAGACCAGGGAGTGTATTTTCCCATCTGAACCTATTACAAAAACTTTCATATATCTTTGTTTATTCTTCCTAAATCAAACGTCAAAAGCAATTTAGTAATGAAATCCCATTAGGATCAGTCATTGTTCCGACTTAAAATAAAAAACTTTCAACTGTAATTATAATAATTGTAATTTTACAATAAATTAAGGAAAAAACAATCACAGGTTGTTTTTACTGGAAGCAATCCGGAAAAATGCCGGGTAAAAATCATAACGTCATGCGAAACGGGGGTTGAAAAAACCTTCTCTGACTATAATTTATTAAAAAAAAACTAAAAATTTTTCATTTTTTTAGCAATTTTTTAATAAAAAAATACTTTATATATGTAGGAAGGTTTTACATTTAGTCATGTCAACAAAATAAAAACTTTAGACTTTTATCATTAATTTTGGGAAATGGAGAAAGTAAAGAGTTTTTAAACGCAAAAAAGTTTAGCCGAAAATCAAAAGCTAGAGGAAAATCAGGAATATGGCTTTAGATCCTATTTATGGAATTAATAGAATACCTGGCGGTATGTATGACCCTGCGTTTTTAGATCCTATGGGTTCTGAATACCCGATTTTTAGCGGTAGTGATTTGGATTTACTCGAAGCCTTGCTAGGTTTGGATATAGGAGGCTATGATGATCTATATGGATGGGAATTAGCATCATTGATTAGTGATAAGCCCGGAAGTTCCAGGCCAGCCAGAGCTCCCGCCGCATATGAAGAGCATGATATATTTGCAGAACACAGAGAGGAATCAACGGAAGAACAAGGTTTCTTTACATCCGGAATAAAGGGATTCTTAAGTAATTATACAAACTCAAAGGTAATAGAATTTGGAGAAAGAGCGCCGTCTCCAAATGAGTATACAGGTGAAATCATCCATGACAATATAAGTCCGGATTCCGGCCATCATGCAGTAAGAGGTTCAGAAAAAATTGATTATATCTACAGCACCGGTGATGTTCCCTTTGGTGACCTTTCAATAAAGGATACTGAAGCCCCGGGAATTGTATATAGAGAAGGAAGCGCGAAAAACACAGAAATTGATTTTTCAGGTTTGCTAATAAACAACGGAAGGTCTACACAGGCCCGTAACCGTCTATTTAACCCCAATACAACGGAAATTTACGGAAGTGATAATACTAATGATGTAATTTATGACAGGGGAAAAGCTGAAAGCACCCTTATTTCAGGCGGTGCCGGGGATGATACCTATATTGGGGATTTAAGGGGCTCAACTTCCGGAATAATAAATATAGAAAGGGATGTAGAAAAAGCTATTTTCATAGTACCGGAAGGACATGAGATTAAAGTGGAAGAAGATAACCAGTATAGGCTATACCAGGGTGATACAGCCACCGATAGAATAATTAACTATGACATGGAATATTCAAAGCTTGAATTTGTTGACGAAAGTAATCAGGAGCATATGGAGGCAGTTCAGAGCATTGTAGAAACAACAGCAAAAGAGATTGCTAATATTAGAGGCGATGTCTAAAAAATTAGAGAAGGCTCCCAGGGTTTTATTTTTTACAAGATGGGTTTTTACGCCCGTCTTTTATTATTGGGCTGTGGATGAATTTACTAAAAATTGAAAACCTTTATCGATTTAAGTAAATAATCATAAAAAGAAACAAAAATCCCTAAGCCCTATTTATTTTATTAGACAGAGTTAAGGGATTTTAAAGTGAGCAGAAAAGGATTAAACGCTATTCTGAGGAAGAAGCTCCTTGCATTTCATGAGATGTTTCGTTACGCTCAATATGATGATAGGTTGTTATTTCTCGGACAGACTCTAAATGGATACAAAAATCGATATCAAGAGACAAATAGAAACCCTCAGAAACAAAATTAACTACCATAATTACCTTTACTACGCAAAAGACGCTCCTGAGATTTCTGACAGGGAATTTGACGCTTTGTTCCGGGAATTAAAACAACTGGAAGAGCAAAACCCGGAATTAATCACTCCTGACAGTCCAACACAAAGAATAGGCGCTGTTCCATCAGAGAAGTTTGAGCAGGTAGAGCATAAATATCCCCTGTACAGCCTTGATAACGCTAACAACGAAGAAGAATTAACGGGATGGTACAACAGGCTAAGGAAAACCTTTCCTGAACCCCAGAAAATCGAGTTTGTATGCGAATTAAAGGTTGATGGCCTGGCTGTAACTTTGTCATACGATAACGGCATGCTCACCAGGGGAGCGACAAGAGGAGACGGCAGGACAGGGGAAAACATTACCACCAACCTGAAGACCATTAACAGCATCCCGCTTTCTCTTTTCCAACCTGAGAGCAGGCATATTCCAGAGCATGTTGAAGCAAGGGGCGAGATTTACATGCCGATTTCTTCTTTTGAAAAACTAAACGAAAAGCGAAGACAAACAGGCGAACCGGAGTTTGCCAACCCCAGAAATGCAGGCAGCGGCTCAGTCAGGCAGCTTGACCCCAGGGTTACAAAGGAAAGAGACCTTGATATTTTTGTGTATGGCGGGGTTTTTGAGGACCATACAAAACCCGGCGCACACTACGAAACCATCCAATTGCTGCAACAGCTGGGTTTCAGGGCAAACCCCAATACCAGGCTCTGTGAGGACATTGAGCAGGTCAAGGAATACTGTAACCACTGGGATGAAGCAAGATTTGAATTAAATTACGCTACAGATGGTGTTGTAGTAAAGGTAAACGACTTAAATCAGCAAGAAGAACTTGGCTATACTTCAAGAAGTCCCAGATGGGCAATTGCATATAAGTTCCCGCCTGAAAGAGCGCTGACAAAAGTGGTTTATATTGAACCCAGCGTTGGAAGAACAGGCGCTGTAACACCAATTGCGCATCTTGAACCCGTTAAACTGGCCGGGACAATAGTTAAACGCGCCAGTCTTCATAATGCTGACGAGATAAAAAGATTGGATATTAGGATTGGCGATAAAGTATGGGTTAAAAAAGCCGCGGAAATCATTCCCAAAGTGATTTCAGTTGACCCGAAAAAAAGAAACCCTGACAGCATGCCCTATCAATACCCTGAAACCTGCCCTGAGTGCGGAACCCGCCTGGAAAGGAAAGAAGAAGAAGTGGCGTTTCACTGCCCAAATACCATGGGCTGTCCTGCCCAGGTTAAAGGCAGGATTGAATACTGGGCCGGCAGGGATGCAATGGATATTGAATGGGTAGGAGAGTCCATGGTCAACCAGCTTGTGGAAAAAAGGCTTATCAATGACCCGGCTGACCTTTATTACTTGACTATAGAGGATATTCTTTCCCTTGAAAGAATGGGCGACAAATCCGCATCAAATATCATAAATGCTATTCAACAGAGCAAAGACAGGGCTTTTAACCGGTTAATCAACGCCCTTGGTATAAAATACGTGGGTAAGGAAACTGCTGAGCTTTTAAGCCGGAACTTTTATTCACTGGATGAGCTAAAAAACGCTGATTTTGACTCGCTTTCAGCTATTGACGGCATCGGGGAAAAAGTAGCGGAAGGTATTGTTAACTTTTTTAAAAATCCGCATGTTATTGACATGCTGGAAAAATTAAAAAATGCCGGTGTTAAACTTTACGGACAAAAGCCGCAGGAAGCCGAAAACCTGCCACTGAGCCAAAAAACTTTTGTACTGACCGGAACGCTAAAATCTATGACGAGAACCCGGGCTGGTGATATAATAAAAAAACTGGGCGGTAAAATTTCCTCCGGTGTTAGTAAAAAAACAGATTATCTAGTTGCAGGAGAAGATCCGGGCTCAAAACTTGAAAAAGCAAAAAAATTAGATGTTAAAATTTTAAATGAAATTGAATTTTGCGAACTAATTGCTAAATAAATTAATAATTACAGGAGCTTTAGTCTTTTATGAATAAAAATTTTAAAGTAGTTCAAATCCAGGGCCTATCAGGGTTATTGCTTTTAGGATTTGTTGTTGTGGGCATAATCTGCGGATTTGTGCTTTTTCCGATATGGATTATTATGGTCGGCTGGAACGAGTTATCTGTCAGTGTTTTTAGCGGCCCTGCCATAAATTACTACCAGGCTTCCCTGCTATGGATTTTCCTGGTACTTAGCGCCTACCTTCTGCTGAGAAACAGCATTTCCGTTAAAGTTGAAAAACCAGACTCTGTTGATGATTCCGAAATTGAAAAAATTATTAATGAAAATATTGAAACAACAGAAAAAAATGAGAGTGAGTTATAATATTTTTAACCCTATATATGATGAGGAGATAAACAATGGCTGCACCTAAAGTATGTCCTGTTTTAAGTGTGGGAGCTGATACCCCAAATATGTGCCTGGAAGAAGATTGCGCTTTTTATATCAAAAGCTATAAAGCATGCAGTATCTACGTAATGGCTTATGATGCCGCCCTGGATATTAAAAAGAAGCAACAATAAACTTTTCTTTTCGCCCTGTGAAAAGTTTTTAAAAATTTAGCCGATTATATTATCAGGTGTTAACTGGTAATATAGCTATAGGGATGAACAAATCTTTTATAATAAGGTTTTTTAGTTTTATTATTGCTTTATCTTTTACGGGTTCTTGTCTTGCGTATGACTATTACGCCGCAGGAAAGTCTGCCCTTGAAAAAGGAGAATACAGCCGAGCCGGAAACTACTTTAATAAAGCCCTTCAAAAATCCCCCGGGCATACAAAGTGCAGGTATTACTATGCCCTGTCTTTAATAAACCTGAAAAATTTTGATAAAGCCCGGAAAGAATACGAAAAAATCATAGAAACCGCTCCATTAAGCAATGAAGCAAGACTAGCTTCTGTTGGAATATCTCAAATTAAAAGGTATGAGCTGATAAGAAGGGGCAAGCTCAAGGCTTCAGGCAAAAGAAAAACTAATCTTTCCAACCAAAAGGTTAATATTGAATCAATTGGGGATAATTATATCATCAATGCCATTGATGGCAGCAAGGTTACCCGGTGGAATTCTGAAAAAATGCCAATAAAGCTATACATAGAAAGGTCTACAGGAGTTGAAGGATACAGGGATTACTATTATTCAATGGCGGAAAAAGCTATGAAAGACTGGGTTAACAGCGCACATGGAAATCTTTTAAGCTATGTAATTGTTACCGACCCCACACAGGCAAATATACAGCTGTATTTCGTAGGGGAAATCATGAAAAAAACCGGAAAAAATTTTATTGCAGGGCTTGCAACTCCCCATGTAAAACAACACCTGCTGCATTATTATGATGTAAAAATTACTGCTGTAAAACCGCCGGATAAAAGGTCATTTACTGAAAAAGAAATATACAGGACAATTCTTCATGAATTAGGACATGCCCTTGGTATAAGGGGCCATAGCAGCAATAAATCAGATATTATGTATGCGGGTGTTGAATCTAACCCTAAACACCTGGATGCAGGCCTTTCTGAAAGGGATGTAAACACAATCACGCTTCTTTATACCCTTGAACCGGATATCTCAAATTTTAATAAAGGGCAAAAGGCAATTGCTGATTCAGAAAGAAACGAAAAAATATTGGGTTCCAAAAATGAACGGCTTCGGAAAAAACTGGAAGAAGCGCTTGAATATACGGGAAAATACCCAGACAATATTCTTAGCTGGGTTCAGCTGGGCAAGGCATATCTGGATATGCAAAGCTATGATTATGCTGTAACAAGCCTGCAAATAGCCCTGAAAATTGACCCTGATTTCCCAAATGCCATAGAAACCCTTGCGTTTGTGTATAAAGGCAAAGGCGATTTCAGCAGGGCCTCAGAACAGTTTGAGAAGTTAGTCAGTCTGGAACCTGATAATATCAGCTTTTCTTACAATTATGCCCTTTATTTAATTGAAAATAAACGCTATGATAAAGCAAAGGAAATTTTATACAGCTTAAGGGTAAAAAATCCCGGGGCAAACACTCATCCTGATGTGAAAAACCTGGTTGATTACCTTGGCAGGATTTAAACATGGTTAGAATATGGAGGCATTAAATGAAGTTAGAAAACATAACCTTTATGCCGGAAAACTTAAAAAAAATAACTGTAAAAGCTATTGAAGACTATATTTTAAACGCCGGTTACCAGCCGTTGCGCTGGGCAATTGTCCGTGTTGAAAATAACAAACCGACAGTTGAGGCTACCTGCATAAGGGAATAGAATTTAATCGTCCCGGTTTTTCATTTCGACACTCTCTTCGAGCTGTCTGATATGCTCTTCTATAGCTTTAATCTGGGTTCTCAGCACATCTTCCTTATCGCCAAGTTCACTTACACGGGATTTCAGGTCTTTATCAGAAGCTTTTATTTCCAGTAATTCCACATGCTTTTCGAACATTCTGATTGCTTCTTCAAAATTTCCCTGTTTTTCCAGCACAAACCCGTAATTATTATATGTTTCCGAGTCATCAGGGTCGATTTCTATTGCTTTTTTGTACATATAAACTGCTGTATCGTAATCACTGTTACAATACATTGCCAGTCCCATCTGGTTATAAGCCCTTACAGACCTGTCATTAACTTTAAGCACCTTTTTGCAGTAGGACACGCATTCTTCCCATAAACCTTTTTTAGCGGAGCAAATTGCCATTTTGTAATTTGCCTCCTCGTTATTCTCGTCAAGTTCAAGTGTTTTCAGGTAAAACCCGGAAGCCTGTTCTAAATCATTTAAGTTCTGCTCAGCAGTTGACCTGTCATCATAAGCTAAAGCCAGCGCAAGATTATAATCAGCGTTATCCGGCTGTACTTTAACGGCTTTTGCAAGGTATTCTATGGCTTCATTATATTTTCCCTGGCTTTTTAGCAAACATCCGCTTAAATAAAAGGATTCCGCATCATCAGGCATCAGGGTTAAAACTTTCCGAAATTGTTTTAGAGCATCATTAAACCTGTTCATATTCAGGTAGAGTAAACCTAAATTATAGTAAGAATCAGGGTCATCAGGGCCCAGCTCAATAGCTTTCAAAAAACTTTTTTCTGACTGGTTGTTCTGCTTTAAATCCATGTAAACCAGCCCTAAATTATAGAATGCATCCGGTTTTTCCGGGTTAATTGCCGTAGCTTTATCGAAAAACTGAACTGCTGCGTCATATTGTTGTGTTTGATAGGCTTCAATTCCTTTATTGTATTCAATTTCGTATCTTCTGTTCTTACTAAAATAACGGGACAGAAAGATTCCGGTTCCCGCCAGCAAAATTAAGACTATAATATAGATTATAAAATCAGGCATATTTTTATTACCTTTGCAAAATGTTCCAATTATAAATTATCATACTTACCTGAATTATTTTTCAATTTTTTGTATACCTGCTGTTAAAACTCCACCCGGAAAGGAAGCTTGATAAACACGGACTTATTTTATAGAATTGATTCCAGACATTTGTGATATTAGTAAACTGGAATTATAGCATGAAATATTTTCTACTAGTAATCGGAATCCTTGTGATCATTGATATTTCCTATTTTGCTTATGTAAATCAGGGTAATGTGCTTGTAATTAACTATAAACCTATAATCGGGGATTTTGAAGTTGAATCAGGGCTTTTGTATTTTGGACTTGGTATATCAAGTTTTATCGGAGGAGTCCTGATGGCTTTTAGCAAGGTCGTTTCTTTAAAAACGGGACTTAAAAAACTCTCAAGAAAAACAGAAAAGTCTGCAATTGAATCCGAAGAAAGCCATGACAGGGTTAAGCAACTGCAGGCAAAGGTTGATACCCTTGAAGCAGCTCTAAAAGAAGCTTTAAACAAAAACAACTAATAATATTCCGAATGGAAAAATATCAAAAAGTTTACTATAATAAATGCAGGTTAATATAAAAATTTCACTACTTTTTTAACAAATACCAGATTATTTGCAGAACAAAAATTTATTGCTATTAGTGAGTTTTGGGACAATCAAGTAATTTATATGTTAAGCAATTATTAATTTATATAATTTTTTTCAAAAAATTAGGCAATATTTTTATTTATAGGTTTTAAATAATGTAGAAAGATAATTTAAAGGGAAACAAAAGTATAAGTAATTAAGTGTGAGAGAGAAATAATGACAAATAAGAAAAATTACAAATTCACAAACGGGTTGAAAAGGATAGGGCCTAAATTAAAATGGTTTTTATTCACCGAAATGCAAGATCTTAAACTAACCTCCGATTACATTAATTTTATCTGTCCGGGAAGTGATAAAAAATCTGACCAGGAGTCCAACCCTGTAGAGATGCTGCGAAATCTCATTGAACAGGCGATTATTCGTGAATTCACACCAAAAATCAAAAATTTAAGCTCTTTTAACAGTTTAGTAGACGCAATTATGTATAATATCCAAAAAAAATCATTGGAAGAAGACGGTGATACAGAAGATTTAGAACAATTATTATCAGAATAAGTAATTTAAAAATTTTGAAAATAAAAACAGGTTTTTTGCCTGTTTTTATTTTCAAAATTTCACTAAACCATAACTGTTTTTTGGCTATACTTAATATGGTAAAAATAGACCACTACCAGAATTTTTTCTTTATTTCTTAGAGGCAATCTGAAAAGTATTCAAAGATAGGCAACAATATTGTTGGGTATGTAACAGAGGAGAAAAAATCGTGTCGGCAAACTATCCCAGAAATTTATCTTATCAGCAATTTAAAATTAATGTACAAAGTTAAAACAGGCTGCCA
>JANQEB010000052.1 GCA_028278605.1 Candidatus Gastranaerophilales bacterium | reverse complement strand
CTGGCAGGGGTAAAAATTACACTGGAACTACTCGAAAAATTAAAAATTTCTCCTGATAATTACCTGAGCGTAATAAGTAAAATAGCTTCAAACATAAATACTGTTCACTAAGTAGCAAACAAATTGTAAGGTTAGGTCAATTGTATTGATGACTTCTTACAATTTTTTCCATAATAATTTACTAAAATTGACCCAACCTTACCGCTGCTTGTAGGATGCGTATTACGCACCCTACATTCTCTACATATAATTGTTTTTTGAAAAGGCTGCGAAATAAATTCAGCGTAACGTTTTTAGAGAGGACACGGTCGTGCCCTCTCTAATGTCTATAATATTATTAATAGATTTTTACTGCCTAATGTCTATAATTTGTCCACATTCTTTGTGTGGAAACCCGTCTACTAGGAACTTTGATGCTCCTGCTAGAATAGATACCCCTACAGGCCTTGCTCCTGGAATTGGTACAGCCATTACCCCAGATCCCAAAGCGCCCAACGTTGTCCCAGTAGCAAGTTTCATCCAATTAGGGTGAGTTTTTACACATGCTGTTTGTTCCATAATCCGTTCCCCCCTTTTCCTAAATTAATTAAACTAAAGTTTCTTTATGGTAGTCCACGCCTACCCAGTTGTTTTGTTTCATGATAATATCCTCATTAAGTTGATAAACAGTATTTAACGGACAATCCTGCTTCAAGCCTTTTGAAGTGCATGTATTTCTTAAGTCTCGTTAAAACAAAGAAGGGAAGGACAATCTTACAGAAAGTCTTAAAAGACTGGTTGGGTCTAAGTCTCATCCCTCTTTTTTTAAATATTTTAAAATTATCTTTACCTTTATATTTATATAAAAACAAAGACATGGAGGGGGATTGCTTTTTTTATAAAAAATATTTAGTTTTGTAAAGAGGAAAATAATATTGATAAATGATATTAAAAATGATACTATAATTGTATAGCCAATAGTGAAACGCTAAATAGAATGACTAAAAAAGATAAATTAATACAAAAAATACTGGAAAATAAAAAAATATCAACTGATGAAGCAATTAAAATATTAATAGATCTAGGTTTTAAAAGCAAAACAAGAATCCGTTCCGGCAGTTCGCACAAAATTTTTACTAAAGAGGAAATGACTATAACTTTAATTTTAAACAGAAAAGAACTAAAACCCTATCAAATACAGGATTTACAGGAAATATTAAAAAAAGAAGGTTATTAATATGAATAAAGATTTAAATTATTACATAAATTTACCATGGACGTTTCATTTTGAATGGAGCGACGCTGATAACTGTTACATTGCCTCTGTAGCAGAGCTTCCCGGTTGCAAAACAGACGGTGAAACCATAGAAGAGGCTTTAGATATGATCAGGAATGCTTTGCAGGAATATATTGAAACTTTCCTTGAATTAGGCAAGGAAATTCCTGAACCTGCTAAACTAAAAGATTATAAAGGTAAATTCCTTTTAAGAATCTCCCCTGAAAAACATTATAAACTGGTAAAAAAAGCGGCTTCCCAGGGAAAAAGCCTTAATAAACTACTGGATGAAATTATTGATAAGGAAATAGCTTAAAAACAAGAAATACCGCAGCATTTACAGGAGAAATATGTTTAAACCTGAAATTAAAACCAAACAGCCTTTTGCCTCGCAGTTTCTGGAATCAGCGCTGGTCCCGGGAAAGGAAAAGCTTGCTAATTCCTACATGCTAACCGGCAGCAACACCATGGATATGTACTTCCTGGCGCTGGAAACCGCAAGAGTCCTGAATTGCCCGGAAAAAACACCAAACTGTACCTGTCCCGGATGCGGCTGGATAGCTCAAAACAGGCATCCCGCAGTGATTACGATTTCCCCTGTTGACTATATCCGCCATAACAAAGACTCAAAACCTAAAACCGTCATTACAATCGACCAGGCAAGGGGGTTAAAACAAGCTTTAAGCGTAACTTCCCGGTATCACAGGGTAATTATCTTTACTGACGCTAAAGAAGGCAAGGAATACCAAACCAGGGCAGAGCAGGCATGGGGAAATTACAGGGAATTTATAGCCCCGCCCGTCCCGGAAAACACGGATTCTGCCAGGGAAAACTGGATTCCCGCGCCTCTTTCCCGCAAGACCTTTCACTCCGAGCCGGCAAATGCCCTGCTAAAACTCATAGAAGAGCCGCCCCCGCAGGTTACGTTTTTCTTCCTGGCAAAAGACCGGGAAGATATGATTGATACGATTGTTTCCCGCTCACAGGTGATTCCGCTGGCGTATAACCCTGAACCCTCACTGGAAACCGGTATTCTTGACGGGTTTTTTAACAAATTCCCGCCTGACAGTAAGGAAGAGGCGGTTTTATATGCGGAAAGGCTTCTTGAGATTGCAAAGGAAAACTCCTTACCCCCCGAAGAGCTGCTTAACCTGCTGGAAAACCATCTGGTAACGCTTGCCAGGCATAATTCGGATAACGCCGGTTTTTGCAAAGCCGCTGTTAACCGGCTAAAAAGCATCCGGCAGGCAAAACTTGAATTAAGCAGCTACGTAAACCCCCAGGCAGTAATGGATTCCCTGCTTATAAAGCTTGCTCAATAGCAGCCTGTGTTGAAAATTGCTTCATTAACTATATGAAAGTAATCATCAGGGGAAACATTTAATTTTTTAAGTAATCCCAGTGTAATTCTTACCCCTGCCAGGTTAAGGTTTAAAGTTTGTGTCAGGTATTGAATGAACTTACCTTTTTCTATGTCGTTGGAAGTAGGGCCCGGCCACCTATTTCAGGATACAGAACTCTCAGCGCCGACTGTTGAAGTTATCCCGCCTGCTTCAATGTTAGTTAAGGAAATAAATAAACTTTTAAA
>JANQEB010000125.1 GCA_028278605.1 Candidatus Gastranaerophilales bacterium | reverse complement strand
CTCATCATAGGATTACTGGAAAATTTTGAGATATCTCCACAGAATTATATGAAAGAAATAGAAAATATCCTTAAAACAAAAAAAGTTATACCAAAATGAGTTATACCGATTTATGTTAATTTATTTCATTTTAAGATTATTTATTGAAATCGGTATAAATTTTTAACAAAGTTTTACCTGTGCCTTAAAGCCTGGATTGCGCTCCAGAAGGGATTCTATCTGGTCAAAGTTTTTAAGTCCCTGTTGGGCCCCAAAGCTCTGAATTACCTGGGATGAGTTGACAGAAGCGTATTTAAGGGATTTTTCCACGTCATTATTAAACCTGACCATACTTGCTACAAAAGTGCTTGCGAAAGAATCACCTGCACCCAGTGTGCTAACTACTTTTGCGGGAAACGGAGGGGTATAATACTTGGTTTTACCGTCAAAAGCATAAACCCCTTTCTTTCCTTCGGTTATTACAACTACTCCCGGACCCTGGCTTTTTAGCTTAATGATCATTTCACTGAGGTTATGGTCGTTAATAGGGTCAGATTCAGCCGGTTTATTGGGAATCCCTGTAACAGCGGAAGCTTCTGATCGGTTCATAATAAGGATTTCCGCTGTGCAAAGAATTTTTTTCAGGTCGGCCAATCCTCGTTTTATCTGTGCAGAACCGGGGTTAAACGCGGCATTAATCCCGTTAACTTCGGCAAAAGCAGCCATTTCATCGAGAATTTCATTTGAATCACCGCTTAAAGACGCAAAATAAAGCCATTTTGCGGTTTTGATTTTATCCTTATCAATGTCTTTAATATTTATCCTGCTGTTTGCCCCGCGGTGCATGAGCACTGTCCTGTCTCCTTCAAAGCTGGTCAGGATAACAGAAAACCCTGTTTTTTCCTCACTCCTGATTACCATGGAATCATCAACATTTCTTTCCTTAAGCCGTTCCATAACTGCCTGAGAATTAAGATCATTGCCTATTTTAACCACGATCCCTGTTTTAAAACCCAGGTTAGCAAAATTTACCGCGGCATTAGTGGCTCCCCCGCCTATGTCATATGCCAGCTGGTCCATTTCTATTTTTTCGCCGTAATCAAAGCAAAGATAGCCATGTTTTGTTGTCGGGGTATCAATATGCATTACCTTTGCCCTGTCAGTTTCCACGAAAGTGTCTGTGGTTGCTCCGCCTATGGTTATTATGTCAAGCATTTTTCCTCCTTAAATTACTCGGGCACCGGGGCTGACTTTATTTTTTTCAGCTCCTTCAGCCTTTGCTCAGCCTCTTCAATTTCATCCTCGTCCGGCGGGTTAAGAGGCAGGTCTACTGTTATGGGAACATGGTCTGAAAC
>JANQEB010000073.1 GCA_028278605.1 Candidatus Gastranaerophilales bacterium | reverse complement strand
ATGATAGCCAAACAGGAGTTAATTGGAGGTTTAGAACTGATGACGCAAGGCTTAAAATGAAAAAACTTTATCCCAGTAAATTAACTTAACTGAGCACTAGCAATTCGAGTTAGTTACACTTTTAAATTATAATGAACACGTTATGGAAACAGGGTTAACCAAACCGCATAAGACGCTTATATTGTGTTCCGCTTTTATCGCCGGAACCGGCACAGCTATTGCAGATTTTAGTTCTTATTTGCTAATTACATCTGTGATTATGGCATGTGCTTTAGCGGTTTTGGCAATCAAAAAGTTTTTATCTTTGCGCCTGGCGTTGATTGCGGCAGGTATCTTTGCGTTTTCAGCTTTTTATACCGGGTATAGGACTCCGGAACCTGACGGATTGTATTCAATTTCGCAAAGACAACTGGAATTAAGGGGAAAAGTCATAAGTGAACCCAGAGATGACATGCCTGCAAAGACAAAGTTCTATTTTAAAGCGGATAAAGTTAAGCTGGGTGGGAACTGGGAGCCGGCAAGGGCTAAAACTATTGTCTATATTTATGATAAGCATAGAAAATTCGACAAAATAAAAACAGGAGACCTGCTTGAACTTAAAGGCTCTGTGAACCCTCCCTACAAAGCAACTAACCCCGGGGAATTTAATTATGGTAAATACCTTAACCGCAAGGGAATATTTACCATGACCTATGTCAGGTATGATAATTACAAGCTAATAGGGAATTCCGGGTTTAGCGCGGAATTTTTTCTCGATAAACTAAACCGGCTCAGGAGCAAAATTCTTGATGTTCACAGAAAACACCTGGATTCACCAAAACTGGAACTGCTGGGAGGCATGGTTTTTGGGGACAGGGCTGTTCCTTCGCCAAAATACGTAGAGGAAAGCTTTATTAAGTCGGGTTTACTCCATCTTCTGGCTGCTTCCGGGCTTAACGTGGGTATAATTTTCGGGATATGGTATTTTCTTGCATCAAAGGCCGGGCTTGGGTTCAGGGTAAAAATAATTACAGGAATGCTGTTAGTCGGGCTTTATTCGCTTTTAACCGGGCTTCCACCTTCTGTTACAAGGGCAACATTGATGTTGGAATTTGTTTTAATAGGCAAGTTAATGGACAGGTGCGCTGATAATTCTGTTTTGCTGGTTATTGTAGGGGTTTTGATGCTTTTATTTAACCCTTTAATGATAGCTGATGTAAGTTTCCAGCTATCATTTGTTGTAACCCTTGGCTTATTGATGTTCACCCCGCTTTTAGTGGAAAAATCAAGGCCCATACCTGAATTTTTATCCGGGGTTTTCTGGGTTCCTTTTATAGCGCAGGTTTGTGTGATGCCTATACAGGCTTTTCATTTTAATACATTTGCCCCATATTCAATTCTGGCAAACATGCTGGTTATTCCATTTGTTGGAATTATAAGTTCTTCCGGTTTTGCGGGAAGTATTTTTGCTTTAATACCTTTTATTGGTAAGTATTTATGTTTTATTGCCGATAAAATAGCAGAGCCGTTTATTTTCTTGCTTTTATTTATATCAGATTTCATAGCAGGACTGCCCGGAGCGCTAATTTATGTTTCAAAACCCGGAACCATAATGATAATAGCATTTTACTTACTGCTTGCGATAGTATTTATAGTGCTTAAAAACAATTTTTCTTCTAAAAAACTTAATTTCACGGCTTTAATAATGCTATTAATACTGTTAACGCTGGTTTTTAAAGGGAATTTCAGCTTTAAGAAAGAGCTGGAATTTATGTTTTTCGATGTAGGACAGGGCGATTCCGTGCTGGTAAAAACGCCGAAGAAAAAGTATCTTCTTGTAGACACGGGCCCGCCCGGCAAATACAGCCCTGCAAAAACTGCTATAATAGCTTATTTGAGAGATAAAGGCATTAAAAAACTTGATGGGATTGTTTTAACACATCCTGATAATGACCATACCGGAGGAACCCCGGACTTACTGGGCGAAATCAATGTTGAAACGCTTTATCATAACGGGATTAAGAGAGAAACTAAAAATTATAAGCGTATAGCTAAAAGTATTTTGCAAAACCAGGTTAAAACCAGGGTTTTGAAACATAATGACCGGATAGAACTGGATGATGAACTGGAAATCAATGTTATGAGGCCAAATAACACAATCATGCTTAATGATAACGAGGATAGTCTTGTTTTATACATTGTTTATGATGATTTTTCCGCGCTGTTAATGGCTGATTGCGAAGCCGGGTCTTTAAAAGTACTGAAAGAAAAAATAAAACACCCTGTTAATTTGCTTAAAGTCGGGCACCATGGCAGTCATAACAGTGTGAATAAGGAATTTATGGAATATATTAAACCGGAAGTATCTGTGGTTTCAGTAGGGAAACGGGGTTATCACCTGAACCACCCTCACCCTGAAGTTATGGGATTATTAAAAGAGTATGATTCCAGAATTTTCAGGACTGACAGGGATTATGCAATAAAAATCTCTACAGACGGAGAAAATACCAGGTACACGACATTTGAACAACATAAAAGGATGAGGTTATGAGCTTTTTTGAAATTGCTATGCTGGTGTGTTTTGGTGCCGGATGGCCTTTTGCGGTAATCAAAACTTATAGAACAAAAAATGTTAAGGGAAAGAGCGTTTTATTCATTGGGTTAATCCTTATAGGCTATATATGCGGATTTTTACATAAAGTGTTTTATAATTATGATGAAGTGGTTTTTTTATACATATTTAACGGGATGCTGGTTTTTGCCGAGTTAATAATGTATTTTAAGTATAGAAACCTGGCCCACAGGAATTGACGGGGTAAACAAAATGATAAATTGCGAAAATTCTTTGATTTTAATGGTTGACATACAGGAAAAACTTGTAAATATGCTTGAAAATGACTGTATCTCTGATAAAGCAGTAAAACTTTTAAAAGCGGCAAGGGTTTTAGAGGTTCCTGTTGTTATTACCGAGCAATACCCTAAAGGCCTGGGCGCTACACTGGAAAAACTAAAGCGGCAAGCTCCGGAACAGGCATTTTTCTTTGAGAAAACAAGTTTTAGCGCAATGGGTGAAGAGGGTTTTAAAGAGCTTTTGACTGCTTATAAAAGAGAGAAAATCCTTATATGCGGTATAGAAACGCATGTATGTGTTTACCAGACAGCTGCTGAGCTGGTATCTGAAGGTTATGATGTTGAAGTTATTAAGGATATCACGGATTCCAGGAGGAAATCAGAGTTTAACACCGGGTTAAACAAGATGAAGCAGCTTGGCATAAAGGTTACTTCTCTTGAAATCGCTTTATTTGAGCTGTTAAAATCCTCAACGCATCCTAAGTTTAAAGAAATTCAGGGGTTGATCAAGTAATCAAGGTTTCTGAAGAATATAAAAGACATACCCGTAATAGTCAGAATACTTTCTGTAAAGCTCAATTTCCTGCCGGTTCATCTCTATAGCTTCTAAATACTCTTTTTCAGAGTGCTTTTTGCGTAGTTCAGCAAGGTTTTTCTCAAGGGGAGTGTAAAGCTCTTCCCACCAACCGGCTTCCGGCAGCGGGAAGTGGTCAATTATTTTGTATCCCGCATTTTGAGCAATTTCTATATTTCCCCGGAGGTTTTTAATTGCAGGATATTCTGCTTCCCAGAAGGCTTTTAACTCCTCTGGAAGATCATCTTGTAACCAGGTTATTTCTGAGGCAACAATGTAACCTCCGGGTTTAATGAGCTTTTTCCATTCTTTAAGCCCTTTTTCAAAGCCTATTATATAAATTGCACCCTCTGACCATATTAAATCAAAGCTCTCAGCAGAAAAATCAAGTTTAAACATTGATTTGTTAATCACATTAATATTTGTGCCTGATTTTTCGTTGCTAACCTTTGTTTTGAGTTTATCTATGGCTTCCTGATTAATGTCTATTGCGGTAATATTACCATTAGTTAATTTTGCAAGCTGAAGAGTCTGTTGTCCGGGGCCGCATCCTATATCAAGAATTTCAGGGTTTTCAGGTAAGTTTTCAAGGGTTAAAAACGCTTTTTTTGTACTTTCATCGAGGCCGGGGCCGTGTCTTGGTATGTTTTTGAATATTTCAAAGAGAATTTCCATTTTACTTTCCTTTGTATCAAACTCGAGTTAATTATATTTTTAAAGTAAGGCATTTAGCAGCGCCTCCTGCTTTCATAAACTCGCTTAAGTCAGTCTGAAAATGCCGAAACCCCTTTTCTTCAAGAAGTTTAGTGAATCTTTTTGTGGTCAGGTTTGTTACAACCGCATCATTGATATTTACTGCGTTACAAGTGAAGTATGATGCTTCCTCGTCGTTTACAATGATTCGTTTTTCAGGCGGGACGTTGTTTTCAATAACTTTATTTGCGTATTCGTCAAAAGCGCCGGGGTAGTAGATTAAATAATCGTCTTTTAAGGGGCAAAAACAGGTATCAAGGTGATAAAAACTATTACTTACAAGTTCCAGGGAAATAACGTGAATCCCCAGCAGCTCTGCGATGTAGAGGTGAGAGGAGATTCCCGTGCGGGGCACATAGCCTGCATAAAGGGAGTTCCCCAGGTAAAGCGCATCACCTGCACCTTCAAAAGACATATCAGGGTATAAAGTTATGACTTCATAACCGTTTTGCCTGAACCATTCAATAAAATACTTCTGCTCAAGCTGTCTTTCAGGATGCTTAAACCTGCTTATTATTGCCTTGTTTCCATGCATAACGGCTGCATTGGCTGTAAATACCATATCAGGCACTTCTTCTTTTGGTTCAAGAAGTTTTATCTCGGCTTTGAGGTGGTTTTTCAAGATATCATAAAGGTTTTTCCATTGTTTTTGGGCAAGAGGGCACTCTGACTGGACGTCAATATTCATCCAGGGGTTGATTTCATACTTTATGCAGAAATAATCAGGCGGACACATTAAAATTTTGTCAGTCATAGCTTACCTTTTACTAAAATTCAATAGCCCCATGCCTTTTAGCAATCTCAACAGCCCTGCTCATTTTTTCATGGTCCGGCTCCTCGATGATAAAAGTTGCTTCTGAAATATCTTCACGCTTTCTGCCGACAAAAACCTCGGAAGAATAACATACGGTTCCCGCGTCAGAAACCTCATCAAGTAATTTTGACAGGATTAGTGAGTCGATAATATGCCCTTTTAGCCTCATTTTTTTCTGCATTTTGGGTTAGCCTCAATTTTTAATTCGATAATAGCTCTAATCTGGTATTATAATACAAATTTTTGGTAGTGGTATAAAAATACGTGATTTGTCATTGCGAGCCCGGTACCCGCCATGGGCGGGGCGGGCGAAGCAATCCACTTGAGTCTACTTGGTGATGGA
>JANQEB010000040.1 GCA_028278605.1 Candidatus Gastranaerophilales bacterium | reverse complement strand
TTCGGTTTTGCTCCACTCCCGCTTCGCTGCGAAAACGCGGACAGCACCGCCTGCTTCGCATAGGCGTTTTAAGGAATTTTGATTTTTATACAAGAAATTCGGGTTAATTAACTTATGAAATATGATGTAATAGCAGTTGTAGGCCCAACAGCTTCCGGGAAGACGGAAATATCTGTTAAGCTGGCCGAAATCCTTGGCGGGGAAATTGTTTCTGCGGATTCCAGACTGGTATACATTGATTTTAACATAGGCACAGCCAGGCCCGGTTCCGGCCAAATGAGGGGAATTCCTCATTACATGATCGGCATAGAAACCCCAAAAAATACTTATACTGTGGGAAGATACAAAAAAGAAGCCGGCCTCAGGATTAATGAAATTCTTGAGAAAAATAAAATCCCTATTGTAGCAGGAGGGACGGGTTTTTATGTAAAAGCTTTGCTGGAAGGGCTTGACTTACCGGAGATTGACCCTGATGAAGATTTCCGCAGGGAAATGGAAAGGCTGGTCAAAGTTAAGGGCAAAGAGGCTTTACATAATACTTTAAAGCATTTTGACCCTGCCTGTGCGCAAAAATTGCACCCTAACGATACTTTCAGGATTATAAGAGCGCTTGAGGTCCAGCATGTAACGGGGCAGCCTATGTCAGAGCTTCAGACTATGAGCAAGCCCGGTTATAATGTGCTTTATGTTGGCTTAAACACTTCTGACAGGGAAGTTTTATATAACAGGATTAACCGGCGTGTCCTGAAAATGATAGAAGAAGGACTTGTTGATGAAGTTAAAGCCCTGATAATTAAATACGGCAGGACGGTTTCCCTTATGAAAACTCTTGGTTATAAAGAGATTTGTGAGGTTTTTGACGGTGTATATTCTCTTGAAGAGGGTATTGAGCGGATTCAGAAGAATACGAGGAATTTTGCAAAGAGACAGTTAACGTGGTTTCGGGCAAATAAGGATATTAACTGGTTTTTTATAGACCGTGTTTCTCAGGATGAAATTTGTCATGCTATAGCGCGCAAATTTGGTTTTATACCGCAATAGCTCATTAATGATGGGGATTTTTGAAAAATCTTAAAATACGTAAGTTTTTATTTTGGCAGTGGTATAAAAATACGTGATTTGTCATTGCGAGCCCGGTACCCGGCATGGGCAGGGCGGGCGAAGCAATCCATCACCAAGTAGACTCAAGTGGATTGCGGAGCCTGTGCTGAGCAAAGCCGAAGTATCGTTTCACTCCTCGCAATGACGGTTTTGGCTAATTAGCAACTCAGGTTTATTAAAAAAATTGAGCCATAAAATTAAAAACGCTCTTGATTTTTAGAAAACCTTTGTATTACCATAGATTACTACTTACGATTAATCCAGTGTATAGTTAAGTTAATTTGTCAGGGTTTTTCAAAATGCCCACCCACCGCTCTGGAGTGGTGAAAAAGGCTCTGCCTTTTCAAATCCGCATACATTTTGAAAATCCATATAAACAAAATTAATTTAACAGGGTACCAGTTCCTTCAGGAGAAAAATTATGCCTAAAATGAAAACCCACAGGGCCGGAGCAAAAAGATATAAAGTTACTGCAAATGGAAAAATCCTGCGCAGACAGGCAGGTAAAAAACATTTACTCGGTCATAAAAGGATGAAAAGAAAAAACCGCCTATCAAAAATGGTGGGCGTTTTCGAAGGAAACTACGACCAGGTAAGAAGAGAACTGCCTTATATGAAATATTCACGTTAATTAAAGGAGCATAAAGCCATGTCCAGAGTAAAGCGGGGAAATGTTCTTCGCAAAAGACATAAAAAAATACTAAAACTTGCAAAAGGGTTTCAGGGCGCAAGAAGCAGGCTATTCATAGTTGCAAACCAGGCAGTTATGAAAGCTCTTAAGTACCAGTACCGTGACCGCAGGAACAAAAAAAGAAATTTCAGGCGTCTGTGGATCACAAGGATCAACGCTGCTGCAAGAGACAATGGTCTTAACTATAGCGGGTTTATTAAAGGCCTTTCCGAGGCAAACATTGCTATTAACAGAAAAATGCTTGCTGATATAGCGGTTCACGACCCTGAAGCTTTTGGGAAAATCGCTGAGCTTGCAAAGCAAAAAGTTTCGGCATAGAAGTTTTATAAAAAAAGCCCTGTTTTATGAAGCAGGGCTTTTTTATGTTTAAACCCGTAAGGAAACAGTATTATGGCAGCAAAAAAATGGATAATCTGCGCTGAATGCCGGTATCTTCAAGAATGTAAAGCCGGCATGAACAAAATGCGGGGAGTTTCATTGGATTCTCCTGTTTACAGGGAAATTGGCTGCTATGGTTATGAACAATATTTCCTGCAAAAAGACGGCCGCCAGCTAAAGCTTTTTAAGTAGGTAATAAAAAATTTTGGCAGTGGTATTTTTTGACGTGGCGTCATTGCGAGGAGTGAAACGATACTTCGGCTTCGCTCAGCACAGGCTCCGCAATCCACTTGAGTCTACTTGGTGATGGATTGCTTCGCCCGCCCATGGCGGGTACCGGGCTCGCAATGACAAATCACGTATTTTTATACCACTGCCAATATATTGTACTTCTCAGAATGATATATATGAATTTTTAAGATTAGCAGCTTTACCTGTTAACATCGAAAATATTAATATCATCAGGCAATTTTGAAATATTGACAGGCATCTCGAAAAACTTCCCGTCTCTTAACACCCTGAAATTAATGTTTTCTCCGATTGCAGAAGAGGTAACAAGGTTTCTTAACTGGCTTTTATCTTTTAAGCCTATTCCGTTAGCTGAAACCAGTATATCATCCTTTTTTAGTCCTGAAATGCTTGCAGGGCTGCCTGTTATAACGTCTACCACCAGCAATCCCCTGCTGAACTTAAACCCTGGGAACTCAGGAAGGCCATATTCCATATTTAATACGGCTATTCCTACCCAGCCTCTTTCAACTTTTCCTTTTTTCAGGATTTCATTAAACACCTTTAGGGCTATATTAGAAGGGATAGCAAAGCTTATTCCCTCATAACCGCCGCTTTTTGTAAGAATTGCGGTGTTTATCCCGATAAGTTCCCCTCTGATATCAACCAGTGCCCCGCCTGAATTGCCCGGATTAATTGCAGCATCAGTCTGTATAAAGTCTTCGTAATCCACAATTCCTATATTAGAGCGGCCGGTAGCGCTGATAATTCCCATAGTAACGCTTTCACCTATGCCAAAGGGGCTTCCTATCGCTAAAACCACATCGCCTACACGTACATTTTCAGAATCCCCGAATTTTATATACGGCAGGTTTTTTTCATCTATTTTGATTACTGCAAGATCTGTTTTAGGGTCAGTCCCTATGATTTTTGCCTTGTAACTCTTGTTACCTGCCACTTCTATCCTTATTTTTCCTGCAAGGTCTTTAACAACGTGGTTATTTGTAAGGATATACCCGTCAGAAGTTACAATTACGCCTGAACCCAGGCTCTGGTAATTTCTCCGCAGGGGTTTGTACGTGTTCAGTCCAAAACGTTTATGCCTTAGTGTCTGGCGGTAAGGCAGCTTTTTATCAAATGAAATATGGACGATAGAAGGAGTTGCCTTACTCGCGGCAGACGGAAGCAGGTCAAACTTGCTGACTATATGATAAACTTCCTTGTTTTTAATGTCTTTACCGGAGTTTTCTTCTTTATGAAACGGGTTATTATAGTCCAGCAGTGCATTTATAACTATTATAAGCCCAATAATAGTTACAGCTGTATAAGTATAAAAAGTTTTTTTTCTTTTACTGATGTTATTGAACATTATCTGCGCTGTCTTTGGTCATATCTGTACACTCTGGGCCTTACTGCCGGCCTTGTAGGCCTGTAAGTCTGGCGTGGCTGGTATCTATACTGGTTATAGTATTGATTTTGCGGGTAAGTTTGCCGTGGCCGGTTATTATAGCGCTGCTGATTTTGAGGAGATCTTTTTTGCTTATACCCGCGATTATTGTTATAAAACTTTGATCTCATCTGCTTTCTTGGGGCAAAATTTCTTGGCGGGGTTACAACCGGCCTGTCGTAAAGATTTTCTTTTTTCTCTTTTTCCTTTATGGCTTCAGGGAGCTTAAACGGCTCAGGAGTTATATCTTTTAGGGTATAGTACTTTTCGCTGAAGTTTTTCCATAACCTTGCGCAATTACTACTCCAAATACCGCGTAAAGACTGGTTTTCGTCGTTTCCAAGCCAGATAGTGGTTACTGTGTCAGGTGTAAAACCGTTGAACCAGACATCCTTAAAATCATCTGTAGTACCGGTTTTTCCTGCTACTGTTCTGCCTTTAAGCCTTGCTTGCCTACCTGTCCCTTTTTCAACAACGTCAATAAGTATTGAAGTAAGCAATCTTACGTATTTGGAATCCACAACCCTTACCGGTTGTCGTTTATTTGCCTCCAGCAGGTTTCCCTTGCTGTCAATAACACGTCTTATTGCTGTGGGTTCAAGATAAATTCCATCACGTGCCATGGTGGTATAGGCTGTAGCCACTTCCAGCGGTGAAAGTCCTGCTGAACCAAGCACTATAGAATAGCCTCTATCCATATGACTTCTTATACCAAGGAGCCTGGCTGTTTCAATCACGTTTCCAAGCCCTGCTTCAAGCGCGATTCTGACTGTAGGCGTGTTTCTTGAGAGAGTAAGGGCTTTTCTCACGGTCATTCTGCCCATATACCTGCCGTCCCAGTTGTGCGGGGTCCATACATTCCATTTTGTGCGGTAGGCAATAGGCGCGTCAACCACAAACGAATTCGGGGTTATAAGTCCTAATCTGAACCCTGTCAGGTAAACTATAGGCTTAAAGCCTGACCCTGTGGCTCTTTTAGTAAGTGTTGCCCGGTTAAACTGGCTTTTTTTGTAATTAACTCCGCCTACAAGCGCCAGGATATAGCCGGTTTTGACGTCAATAGTTACAAGAGCTCCCTCTCTTACCATTGAGTATTTTGGAAGGGTCTTAACACCGTCTACAACTGTTTTATCTGCTATTTTCTGGACCTTTGGGTCCAGTGTAGTATAAATTTTCAGGCCCCCTTTTTTGACAAGGTTCTCTCCATAGCGCTGTCTCAGAAGATACAGTACATGGTCTATAAAATACTGGTATTTTGAGAACGCGATTTCCTGCGGTTCCAGCTTTATCTCTTTTTTAAGGGCTACCTGCTTTTGTTTTTCGGTTATATAGCCGTGTTCAAGCATTCTGTCAAGTACAAGTTCCTGTCTTTTTCTGGCTTCATCATAATTAGAATAAGGGGAAAACATCTCAGGAGCTTTAATCAGCGCTGCAAGCAGTGAAGACTCGGCAAGATCAAGGTCTTTTGCTTTTTTATCAAAATATCTCTTTGCTGCCCGTTCAATTCCGTATGACCTGTTGCCTAAATATATCAGGTTCAGGTATTTTTCAAGGATTTGCTCCTTGCTGAACCTGTTTTCTATCCGGGAGGCCAGTAGCGCCTCCAGGAACTTTCTTTCAAGAGACTTTTTGGGCTTTAGGTACCAATTTTTTGCAAGCTGCTGGGAAATCGTGCTTCCTCCCTGAATAGAAGAGGCCCCGGTAAGGTTGTTTAAAAACGCCCGGACTGTGCCTTTCAGGTCTATCCCGCTGTGGTCGTAGAACCTTATATCTTCAATGGCAATTACCGCTCTTATAAAATGCGGGGAAACCCGCTCTATTGGGACATAGATCCTGTCCTCGTCAGCGTTGACTTCTGCTACAAGGTTGTTATTGATATCAAAAATCTGTGAGGACTGCTCAGGTTCAATTGTCTTTATAAGGTTTATATCAGGCAGGCCCGAGGCCAGTTTTATTACAAAAATACTTAGAGCCAGGCTCATGAAAAGAATAATAAACTGGGTATAGAGAATTGTCTTTTTTACAGCCAGTTTAAAGAGTTTTTTACGCTCAATTTCTGATTTTGTGATCTGGTCAACAAAGTCGAGTCTGTTTAAAGGTTTTTTATCCATTTATCTGTCCATCCACCCCTGAAATCAAATATTTAAAACTTCCGGCGGAGAAGTTACTTTTAAAATTGTACAAATAGATAAACAACAAATAATGAACCTGTCTTACATACCAGGCAGGCTATTTTTTTTTTAAAAACATCTATCCGAAATTTGTTTTATACCGATTTCAATAAATAATCTTAAAATGAAATAAATTAATATAAATCGGTATGGCGAAGCAGGAGCGACGTTTCCGTTATATCGGGCAAAGCCCGACATTAAGAAAACTAACTCATTTTAGTATAAGTGCGGGTAATGGTATAAAAATACGTGATTTGTCATTGCGAGCCCGTTACCCGCCATGGGCGGGGCGGGCGAAGGATCTCAAGGTCTAAAACGATGAGATTCTTCGCTTCGCTCAGAATGACGAAATGAGTAAAAATTTTTTACTACCTACTTAGACTCAAGTGGATTGCGGAGCCTGTGCTGAGCGAAGCCGAAGTATCGTTTCACTCCTCGCAATGAAAATGAGTTACAAAAACGAAAATGAGCTCTTGCGAACACCTGCTTCGCATCAAAAACTAAATCGTTTCCGTTTTTTACTCCTGCTTCGCAAATGACGCCACGTCAAAAAATACCACTACCAAATCCGGCAACCTTGCTGGTAAATGACCATTTTGATTTAACCTCAAGCCAGGAAAGAGAGTCGTCTCCGTTAAAATTATTAAATTTTACTATAACATCGACAGCAATTTTTTAAGCTTGATTGTTTTTATATAAATACAGAGGGATCAAAAAAAAAATTATTTAGGGAATTTTCGAAATGGAACTTAACAACTTGGACTTAAGCAAACCGATTAAAGCTTCTGAGTTACAAAATCAGTCTGTTTTAATGGATATACGGATTGCAACCGATAAAACAAAAGGAGAGGTTGAACCAATCTTTATAGAAAATGATATGGGAATACCTCCCGGTGAAGTTTTTGATTTATATATTTCCGGATTAAGGATGGCAAATAATGGTGAAAATTCAGAACTGAAGGAGGCATGGTTAAATAACCCTGAAAATCAAGATGGAGATTCTGTTTTTCTTATGCCTGCATTTGAAAGCTCACATGAAAATCCTTCCAGAGGATTTATAAAAGATATCCTGGCAGGACCAGAAAAAGATCCCCTGGGAAGATTTAAAGAAAATCCCTTAAATTCCTTAAGTTCTTTAGATTACTTAAGTTCTTTAGGTTCTTTAAATCCTTTAGCTTCACCGAGCAAGCCCTCTCCGCTGGGCGCATATTTTAAAACATTTATGAAAGAAATTGCTCCAACCCCTGACGCAAATCCATTTGCAAGACTTATACTTGCCGGTGAAGAATATAGCATAAGAGATGGCTCTAAATGGGATCCAAATAGCGATGAATATAGGAAAGAATTTGCTGAAAGCGAAAAATTTTATAATCGTAATTTACTTGCCATACAAAGAGCTAGAAATTACCTGAGAATAACTTCTGAGCCTGACGGTGAATTAAGTCCATACGTAAGACAGGGTTATCCAATAGAAGACAATAAAGGAAATATTATACAAGAGGGAGCCGGAGACTGCTGGCTTTTAGCTATACTATTGTCTTTAAGGGAAACTCCCCGCGGAAGGGAAATTCTGGATAAAATACTTGATAAAAACCCGGACGGCAGTGTAACTGTTAACTTTTTAGGATCCGGAGATAGCTATACTATCTCTGCAGAGGAGATAGAAAACGGAAATTTAGTTAAACAAAGACTTTCCTCTGGAGATCCTGATTATAAAGCTATTGAAATAGCAACGGCTCGACATATAGAAAAACTGATGAAAAAACTGGGTGATGCCCCTTCAGCAGATCATGAAACCAGATATCGTCAACATCAATATCTAAATGGAGAACCTCTCGGTGGAGGCTATTTAGATTCACAAATTGTAAGAGATTTAATTGGAGAGGAAACAGATACAGGCTATGTTAGTGAAAACAATTTGAATTTAGCTGCTAAAGCAATAAAATTTAAAGACGCTTCAGCGGTATTTTTCCATACCCCCCCTCTCAAAATTTCAGATTTAGAAAACCCTCAAGGAAGTTTTATTCCGGTTCCGCCTGATGGTATAGATTTACATACAAAACACGCTTATGCGTTAGATAGCATTAACCCGGAAGCGCGAACTGTAATTCTTAGAGATCCTCATAATGGCGCAGAGGAAATTAAATTAACTTATGACCAATTTTTGAAATTTTTTGAAAAAATTGAAATTGCGTATCTTTCTAAGCCTGATTTAAGAGGGCAAACCCCGGAAGCATTAGTAAATGATTCTTTTGAGAGAAGACCTATGCATGCTTTATCTGAGGAACAATTTTTTGCAATCTTGAATTATATTTTTAATCATCCTATAGAAGATGAAGAACAAAACAATAGACCATTGATCAGTTTTACTAATGATTTAGATTTATAATAAGCTTATTTCTTCGGTTAATATACTCTTTCAGCGAAACCTGCCAGTCAGGGCAAAGATTAGCGTTGTCCATAACGGAATATGCGGGTCTTTTAGCCGGTCTGGGGAATTCCTCCGAGCTGACCGGGGTTATTTTAACGCTTATATCCGCAAGTTCCATAATTTTTCGGGTAAACCCATACCAGCTCGTGCTTCCCGAGCCGCATACATGGTAAGTTCCATAAGCGGGGCGGTCTTTTATAAAAGAGATTATGACCCTTGCAAGCTCAACTGTCCAGGTAGGACAACCCTTCTGATCGTCTACAACTCTTAATTCATTGTTCTCGCCTGCAAGCCTGATCATGGTTTCCGCGAAGTTTTTGCCGTGAATCCCGTACAGCCAGCTTGTCCTGAAGATATAATGTCTGGGATTATGCTCTTTAATTGCAATTTCACCATCCAGCTTGGTTTGTCCGTAGAAATTTATCGGATTTACCGGGTCATCGGGTTTATACGGGGAATTTTCAGTCCCGTCAAACACGTAATCCGTGCTTATGCAGAAAACCGGGATTCCCAACCCTGCTGTGATTTTAGCTATGTTTTCACTTCCGGTTTTATTAATTAAAACCGCCCTGTCTTTTTCTGTTTCAGCCCTGTCAACATCTGTGTAAGCAGCGGCGTGCACTATGAAATCAGGCTTTTCAGCGTTGATAACCGCCTTAGCCATGGTTACATCGGTTATATCCATATTATGAAGGTCAGCTTCGAATACCTCAAACCCTTCATCTTTGAGCATGGGACATAAATCCCGTCCCAGCATTCCTTTTGCGCCTGTTACCAGAATTTTTGTCAAGCTTTTGCTCCCTGTGCGGCTTTTTTATCATTAAGATTCCTGACCCATTCCTGATTGTCAATATACCAGTCAATGGCGGTTTTTATCCCCTGCTCAAAATCCATTTGCGGCTCCCAGCCGAGTTCCTGCTGAATTTTTGAGCTGTCTATGGCGTATCTTCTGTCGTGTCCTAACCTGTCTTCTACGAATTTTATAAGGGATTCAGGCTTATCAAGGGCATTTAATATGATTTCGGTTATTTCAAGGTTGGTTTTTTCGTTATTTCCCCCGATATTATAGACCTCACCTTCCTTGCCTTTGTGTAAAACAGCGTCAATAGCACGGCAATGGTCATATACATACAGCCAGTCCCTTATGTTTAAACCGTCTCCATACACCGGAACCTGCTTATCCTGCAAGGCGTTTGTTATAAACAACGGGATTAATTTTTCCGGATACTGGTAAGGTCCGTAGTTGTTAGAACAACGGGTAATTAACACGGGAGTTTTATAGGTTTCAAAATAAGCCCTGACAATCATATCAGCGGATGCCTTGCTTGCAGAGTACGGGCTGTTTGGCGCAAGCGGGGTTGTTTCCGTAAAATACCCCGTCTTTCCTAATGAACCATATACTTCATCCGTGGAAATTTGCAGGTATCTTTTGATTTTAAATTCCTTTGCCCAGCTTAACAGGTTCTGAGTGCCCAGAACATTGGAAATTACAAAAATTTCAGGCCCTGTAATACTTCGGTCAACGTGGGTTTCTGCCGCAAAGTTAAGACAGCAGTCGACATTTTCCATTAATTGCGCAACCAGCTTCTTATCACAGATGTCTCCCTGTACGAAACTGTAATTGGGGTTATCTTCCACATCCTTTAAATTCTCAAGGTTGCCGGCATATCCGAGGATATCCAGGTTTACGACTTTATAACCGGGATATGTATTCAACATATGCCTGATAAAACAGCTCCCTATGAATCCTGCTCCGCCTGTTATTAAAAGCTTCATTTTTAAACGCTCTTTTTTTGTAAAAATTAATTATTTTCAATTTTACCTTTAGCAATAAATCAAAGCAAACTATCTTTAACTTCTTTAAATACTGATAACACTTAGTGCTAATTAAATAGGTCCCGCATCAAGTGCGGGATGACACAATGTGTAAGAATTTTTTCTTTATTCCTTACAAAGATACCTTTTTACTAGTACTCTGTTAAATTAATTTTGTCCGTCATCCTGAGCCCACCCCACCCATGGTGGGGGGTGGCCGAAGGATCTCAGGTAATGAGATTCTTCGC
>JANQEB010000034.1 GCA_028278605.1 Candidatus Gastranaerophilales bacterium | reverse complement strand
GAAAAGAGGCTCCGCCTCTTTTCGATTCTCTATAATTTTTTGGCAAATGTTGCTCAGTCATATCCTGGCTTTTGGCTAATTCGCGACTCGAGTTAATTACAATTCCTGTTAGTTAGCATTTTTCTTTTTGTCCCCGGCCAATTCAGAATCCAGCCTTAAAAATACCGGTTTTACACTATCTTTTGAGGCAATCCGCCCCGGCTTTAACCCGCCCCATTGCAGGTCTGAAAGCATAAAATCACTGACCCTGTCATCAAAACCTAACTGTTCCCGCATATTTTGGGCAATATTAGGAATATAAGGATAAATCAGCACGCTTACATACCTTAAAGCCTCAAGTACATTGTATAATACCTGTGCGCACTGAAGCTGTGTTTCTTCGTTTTTCGCTAAAGTCCAGGGGGCTTGCTCGTTAATGTACCTGTTTGCGCTGTCTACAAGGTTAATTATAGATTCAGCCGCCTGGTAAGGCTGGTATTTATCCATATTTTCAATAACTTCCCGCTTTGTCTTATCTGACAAAGCTGCTAAATTATTATTTTCCGCGACTGTAACAGCTTCAGGAGAAACATTTCCGTCAAAATACTTAACCAGCATGCTTAATGAACGGTTAAGAAGATTGCCCAGGTTATTAGCAAGGTCAGCATTAACTTTATTTTTAAACTCTTCATCACTGTAATTACCGTCATTTCCGAAAGTTGTGGTTGTCATAAGAAAATAACGCAAAGCATCAGGGACTTCCAGCCCAAAAGCGCCCAGGATATCCCCAGGTGCAATTACATTACCCAGTGATTTGCTCATTTTTGACTGGTCAATAGTAATCCAGCCATGAGCAACAATCGTTTTCGGCAGAGGAATTTCCATTGCCATAAGAATAGCAATCCAGTATATAGAGTGGAATTTAAGAATATCCTTGCCGATCATATGACAATCTGTCGGCCAGAATTTTTCGTATAATTCGTTATTACTCAGGTAGCCTATTCCGGTTAAATAGTTAGATAGGGCATCTATCCATACATAAATTACCTGGCTGTCATCATCAGGCACCGGGATTCCCCAGCTAACAGAGTTCCTGGACCGGGAAACACTGATATCTTCAGCATCCTTAAGCTGGTTTAGGACTTCATTTGCTCTGTAATCCGGCAGTATAAATCCCGGGTTTGCCTTGATATGCTCTTGAATCCGCTCTTTATACTTTGATAACCTGAAAAAATAGTTTTCCTCCCTAACTTCCTGGGGTTTTGTCTTGTGGGAAGGGCAGTTACCATCATCATCAAGCTCCCTTTCGCTAAGGAAACACTCACATCCCGTGCAGTAAAGCCCGTTATAAGAAGCCTTATATATATCTCCTCTCTCTATAAGAGTCTTGAATATATGCCGGACAACTCTTTTATGCTCAGCTTCAGTGGTTCTGATATACCTGCTATACTTGATGTCAAACAGTTTCCACTCTTTTATGAATTTTCCAGCGATATCATCGCAAAAATCTTGCGGACTAATCCCCTTTTCACTAGCTGCTTTCTGGATTTTTATACCGTGTTCATCACTTCCGGTAAGGAAAAATGCCGGAATTCCTCTTTGTTCATAATGCCTGAAAATAACATCAGAAGCAATTTTTTCATAGGCATGGCCTATGTGCGGAGGCCCATTTACGTAATCTATAGCAGTTGCTATGTAAAATTTTTCCATTATTTAAACAAACCCTCAGCTCTATTTTTATGCTAACCTTGTTCCAGTATTAATATTAACAGAAAAAATAGTCCGGTAGAATAAAAGTGAGAGCAAATATGGTACAACGCAAGGACAACAGGGCTTCTAACGAGTTGAGGCCAATAAAGTTTACAAGGGGATTTACAAAACAAGCGGCAGGTTCTGTTTTGGTTGAGTTTGGGGATACAAAAGTTATAACAACAGCTACTATTGAAGATAGAGTCCCCAGATTTCTTGCAGATAGTAATAAAGGCTGGCTTACAGCGGAATATTCACTGCTTCCCGGCTCTACAGATAAAAGAGTCCAGAGAGAAAGAGGTGTAAACCTTTCAGGCAGGACTCAGGAAATTCAAAGGCTCATAGGAAGAAGCTTAAGGGCTGCTGTTGACCTGTTTAAAATAGGGGAAAGAACTATAATTATTGATGCTGACGTGATCCAGGCTGATGGCGGAACCCGTACAGCAAGTATTTCCGGTGGGTTTGTGGCTCTTTATGATGCCCTGTTAAAACTCCAACAGGAAGGTGCTATACAGGATATCCCGGTAATAGAACCAATAGCAGCAGTAAGTGTAGGTATTTGCAACGGAGAAGTTATGCTTGATGTAGATTACTCAGAGGATTCCGCTGCTGATGCTGATGCTAATATTGTCATGACTGAATCAGGGAAAATTCTTGAGTTCCAGGCAACCAGTGAAGGTGTTCCATTTGACAGGGAAAAATTTCTTGAAATAGCTGATATGGCAGAAAAAGGGATTAATTCCATAATCAGGATACAAAAAAACACTCTTGGCATACAATAAAAGACTTTTATGAGTAGAAGCGCTCTCAAAAATACCTTGTAAAAATCACAACGTCATTGCGAGGCATTTAACGTCTGGAATAATACTTTCCTTGTACATAAGATGTTTCAAGCCTCGCAATGACATAAGGAAAATTAATTAACTCGAGTCGCGAATTAGCCAAAAGCCAGGATATGACTGAGCAACATTTGCCAAAAAATTATAGAGAATCGAAAAGAGGCGGAGCCTCTTTTC
>JANQEB010000038.1 GCA_028278605.1 Candidatus Gastranaerophilales bacterium | reverse complement strand
TTCCTTATTACATAAATAATATTATCGGTTATTTTTTAGATCATTATAAAACTAAAAAATGAACATAATTTATCCGACTAAATTTACTTAACTATGCAGTAGCTAACCCATCATTCGAGTTAGTTAATCTTTTTTTACATAAAATACAAAACTCATCTGTTAATCTGAAAAACAGAGAAAAGTGAGGTTTTAGTTTAAGGATTATTTTTTGCAATGTTATTCCTTAAACATTATTAAGATATAAAAAAATTAAAGGGGAATTTTTATGGCTGTTACAATGAATGGAAAAATTGCAAATGACGGCAATTTAAGAATGCTTGACGGGCTTTTTAGAAACCAGGCTGTTGGTTACGCAAATATTTATTTAGGGTTTATTAAAGGGGCTATTCCTCTTAATGATGCAAGCACATTAAGCGGTATTGACGAATGCGAGGGAATTACAAGAACAGATGTAACATCAAATTTCAGCTCTGCTGCGGCTCTTGATAACGGAGTGCCTGAGATTAGCAATAATTCTGAAATTACCACTGCTAATGCAACAATTGCTGAATCATTGATCGGATGGTTTATTACTGGTGCGGCTTCCGGCACTTCAGGTAAAATTTTGGCCTATGGTAACGTATCATCAGGCTCTTTGAATACAAACATTGGAAGCCCGGTTACAGTTGCAGTTAATGCACTGGTAATAAATAACGATTAAGGAGTTTAAAATGACAATTACAGGCAATAAAACAATATACTCAGGAGAAACTATTCCCTGGGAGGTTACCTGCAAAAATTCCAACGATGAAGTTGTGGATATTACAGGGTATACAATGTACTTTACAATTAAAAGCTCTTTTGATGAGGACAATACAGATGCAAATGCCGTTTTACAAAAGACAATAACATCCTTATCAGACCCGGCCAACGGTGTTTTTCAAATTAATTTTGATCCCGGGGATACCCTGTTAAAATCCGGCGAGTATAAATATGATATTCAGGCAAAAAACAGCTCAAATGAAGTAACTACAATCCGGGAAGGAGTTTTAACTGTAAAAGCCTCAGTAACCAGGAGGTCAAATACTTAAAATGGATACTGCCGGCTTTTTAAGAGATAAAATTCCTGTCAGTGCTTTATTGATAGAAAAAACTTCAGCCTCTGCATCACTAACCAGAAAAAATGAAGTTTTTGCTTTCCTGGATGTAATTGAAACAGGGCCTGACTATTCTGTGAGAGCTGTTGCATCCGGTTTATCTGTGAGCACAGCAACATTTACGGTTCCTTCAAGTCTGCAGGGAGATTTGTCTAATGCTTCATCAAGTGAATTACCTTTATTAACTGAATCAACTTTTACGGCTGCACTGGTAAGTTCATCCGGTATTGCGTGTGAACTGAATACCGGCGGAAGCGCTGCATTCTGGACGCCTGCAAACTTAAGCAGCCTTGCTGCCTGGTATGATGCCTCAGATATCAGTACTATTAATAAAGACGGCAGTAATTATGTCAGCCAATGGGATGATAAAAGCGGTAATGATAATCATCTTTTGCAATCAACAGGAACGGACCAGCCTTTATATGATTCCAGTAATAATTTAATTAATTTTTCTGGTACTTACATGTCTTGTTCATCTTTTTCACCGTCAGGTGATTACAGTTTTTATTTTGTAGTAAAAAACAAGGAAACCTCTATTTCAGGCGAAGCCCATGCTATTATAGGTACGAAAAAAAATACCGGTAATGGTTTTTTAATTTATAATATTAATACTTGGCATACTGGCTCTGACATAAAACTGTTTTTGGAGGGGGGAGGTACAACAGGTACTTTATATAATGATGGCTCAAGCATATTAAACAATTATAGTGCAGATGAATTATTTCAAGGTGCTTTAATAGGTAATCTCTCCAGCGGACCTTATTCATTCAGGGTAAATATAATTCAAAACTTGAATTGGCGTGGTAATAACGATTTTTGCGAAATTATTGTTGTTAATGAACAAAATACCGAATCTCAAAGACAAGTTATAGAAGGTTATTTAGCTCACAAGTGGGGAATTGAAAGTAAATTACCTGTTGATCACCCGTATAAAACAAACCCGCCTAATGTATAAAACTTATTCGACGGTAATGCTCTAGCCTAAACTGATTTGGTAATGAAAAAAGATCAAAAATTGTCATAATGAACAGAAAAAAAGGAGAATCATTATGGCAATTTTAAAAACATACCAGGAAAGCCCCAGTATGAGGGGTATACAGCGAGTCTATGGAGTATGTTTTGATACGCTAAAAGGTTGGTTAAAAAAAAATTCTGTGACTCTCCAGAAATAGAAGAGACTCTTTCAGAGCCAGAAGTTGGAGAAGTTGTTGAGGTTGATGAAGTATGGTCATTTGTTGGAAGCAAAAAGAACAAACAATGGCTATGGTTGGCATTATGCCGACGAACTAAGCAAATAA